>JAEEUX010000305.1 GCA_016290695.1 Oscillospiraceae bacterium | reverse complement strand
AGGGGCGGCGCCGTCCACAGATGTCTCCACGGCATCATGGAACTGATAAGCGACCATGCGGGCGCGGCGGGGCTTCCCATTCGCTTTGCCGCGAGCAAGCTTATCGAGGGCGACGAGCTCGTCACCTCCGCGATGAAGCTTTCCGAGAACGAGACGGAGATGATCGAACATATCGTCCTGCAAATGGAGCGGGAGAGCGGGCTTGACCGCGCCGCGGCGATGGCGGATATGCGTTTTTCGTTCATAAAAACACTCTGCGCCTCCACCGTTATAAAGCCGGGGGAGAGCAAGGAGCATATCCGCAGCCGCCGGATGGACAGCTTCCTCACCGGCAAATATACGGCAATCCCCGCGTTTATCTGCATAATGGGCCTCGTTTTCTGGCTCACCTTCAACGTAGTCGGCGCGTGGCTTCAGGGGCTTCTTGAGGCGGGGATAGACCGCCTCGCCCGGCTTTGCGACGCCGCGCTTACCGCCGCGCACGCTGGCGATATCCTGCACTCGCTCATAATAGACGGCATATTTAACGGCGTTGGGAGCGTCCTGAGCTTTATCCCGATAATAGTCGTCCTTTTCTTCTTCCTTTCGCTTCTTGAGGACAGCGGCTACATGGCGCGCGTCGCCTTCGTGACGGATAAGCTGCTGCGAAAAATCGGCCTTTCAGGGCGAAGCATCGTCCCCATGCTCATAGGCTTCGGCTGCACGGTTCCGGGCGTTATGGCGAGCCGGACCCTGCCCTCGGAGCGGGACAGAAAAATGACCATTCTCCTTACGCCCTTCATGAGCTGCACGGCGAAGCTGCCGATTTACGGTTTCTTCACGGCGGCGTTTTTCCCCGGACGCGGCGGCCTCATAATGATCGGCCTGTATCTTCTGGGCATACTCACGGGCGTTATTGTCGCGCTCATTTCCAAAAGCACGGTCTTTAAGGGCGAGGCCGTGCCCTTCGTGATGGAGCTCCCGAATTACCGTATGCCGGGGGCTAAAAACGTGCTTATGCTGCTTTGGGACAAGGCGAAGGACTTCCTGCAAAGGGCCTTCACCGTAATCCTCGTGGCGTCGATTGCCGTGTGGTTCTTCCAGAGCTTTGACTTTGACCTGCATATGGTGTCGGACTCGCATGACAGCATGTTAGCCTCCGCAGCGGGCTTCATTTCGCCGGTCTTCGCGCTCCATGGCTTTGCCGACTGGCGCATAGTTACGGCGCTCGTCGCGGGATTTATGGCGAAGGAAAGCGTCGTATCGACTCTCTCCGTGCTCTTCGGCGGAACTCTTGCCCTTACAGGTGCGCTCTCTCCGCTTTCGGCGGCGTCGCTGCTCGTTTTCTGCCTACTCTATACGCCCTGCGTTGCGGCAATCGCATCCATTCGCCGTGAGCTCGGAGGGCGATGGGCCGCCTTCGTCGTCGTGGGACAATGCGCCATTGCGTGGGCAGTGAGCCTTATCGTCCGCGCGATAGGTATACTTATTATGTAATCTGTTTTTTTCAGCGAGGAATAGCTATGAAACTTGAAATGATGGACGTATCGGAGCTTGATATAAAGCAGTTCTCTATGGAGTCGGATCCCGCAATTTCCGCGCTCAAGGCGAAGGCGGCGGCCTCCGGCTCGCACGTCGCGCTCCTTAGCCTCGCCGGTGAAACGCTCGCCCGCAGGATGATAGCAAAGGAGGCGGGAGTCCCCGCCTCGTCGATAGTTATTAACGCCGAGCCCTCGGGCAAGCCCTACGCGAAGGGGCTGGACGTGTTTTTCAACATAAGCCACAGCGGCGAGATCGCGATATGCGCGACGGACACGCGCCCTGTGGGAGCGGATATCCAGCGCATTTCCGGGGTTCGCGATAAGCTCCTTTTCCGCATTTATTCTCCCGCCGAGCGCAAATACGTCTACGAAGACCCCGATAAGAGCGAGGAACGCTTCGCGCGGCTCTGGTGCATGAAGGAGGCCTACGCAAAGCGCTCAGGCAACGGCATCTTCGGCGGCAAAATTTTCGAGTGCCGCTTTGAAGGCGGCGAGCCCGCGGCGGATTACGGCGATTTTTCCTTCGTCTTTCCCGAGGCGCCCGAGGGTTATGTCATAGCGATTTGTTCATAACATTGCGGGCGAGGTCGTCCAGTCGATGCCGCCGCGCCGCATGGCGGGCTCGGTGAAGCAAAGTGAATATAAGTCGGCGGCCCGCGCTTCAAGCGCGAAAAGCCGCGCCGCCTCCTCAGGAAGCTTTTTCGCGGAGGCGGGTTTTGTTATTACGGGGACGGAGG
>JAEEUX010000057.1 GCA_016290695.1 Oscillospiraceae bacterium | reverse complement strand
GCGGCGTGGCCGCGGCGGTGTCGGCGGCGCGAGCGGGCGCGAAAACCATACTCATCGAGCGCTACGGACATCTCGGAGGTATGGCGACGGGCGGCCTCGTGAACATTATCCCGAACCTCGCGGATATATACGGCAACCAGTGGATAGGCGGCTTCTGCCAGGAGTTTATAGAGCGCGTCCACAAGCGCGGCGCGGCGAGCTTCCCGGATAAAAAATACTGGGGCAAGCCCGAAAAAACGCTCGTTGCGAAGTACCTGAAGGCGAACATGGGTCATTTTTACGTCCGAACGAACCGCGCGGGCGAGCAGGTTCCGCTTTATACCGCGGTAATCGACCCCGAGGTCGGCAAGGATGAGCTGAACGCCATGGTTTTCGAGGCCGGAGCCGAGCTCATGCTGCATACATGGGTCGCCGCGCCGATAATGGACGGCGAGCGGATAAAGGGCGTTTTCGTAGAAAACAAATCCGGCCGTCAGGCCATTCTCGGCAAGGTGATAATAGACTGCACCGGCGACGGCGACCTTCTCATGAACGTCAAAACCGAGACCGTGGACTATATGCGCCCCGGCTCGCGCATAGCTCAGTTCGGCTACGTCTACTGGGTCTGCGGCGTTGATCTCGATAAATACGACGCCTTCGCCGCCGAAAAGCCCGACGAATTCAAAGAGATAAACGCGAAAATCATGGCAGAGGGCGGAAACCCCTTCTTCACGCGCGGTCTTCTGGAGCACCAGCACGGCGTCATTTGGGTACACCGGCTCATCGGCTCCCTGCACCAGACGGACCCGGAGGAGATGACCTACATAGATTCCAGCGCCCGCGCGACCTCCGTTAAGACATGGGAGCTCTACAAAAAATATTTGCCCGGCTTTGAAAACAGCTTCATCATGCTCTCCGCGCCTCAGCTCGGAACCTCGGGCGGCCGGAGAATAGTCGGAGAATACTACCTCACTGAGGAAGATATGGACCGTGACGAGCCATACGAGGACACGATAGCGATTTTCGCGGATAACGACAGGGGCGAGCTTTCGCTCGACCATCCCAAGACCTTTGTCCCCTACCGAGCCCTGCTCCCGAAGGGGACGAAGGGCCTGCTCGTTGCCTGCCGCGCTTTCTCGGCAGACCATGAATTCAGCGAGTTTTTCAACCTTATCCCACATTGTATGTGCTTCGGTCAGGCGGCGGGCGCAGCGGCGGCAATCGCCGTGAAGCATGGCATAGACCCGGCGGAGGTTGATTATAAGGAACTCAAGGCCGAGCTTGTTAAGCACGGCGCAATCCTTCCGTAACTGCGCTTCTGCAGCCCAATGTGGCCCAATCTCTCAGCAAGGTGATCAGATGGCAAACTTCACAAAAAACGCAATAAAAGCCTCGTGCCTCAAGCTTCTCAACGAGCGCCCGATTAACAAAATAACCGTTAAGGACATCGTTGAGGACTGCGGCATTAACCGCAATTCCTTCTATTACCACTTTCAGGACATCCCCTCGCTCCTTGAGGATATAATCACCTCCGAGGCGGACGCTGTAATCGCGGACTGCGGTTCGGTCGAGTCGCTCAACGAGGTGTTTGAAAAGGCGCTCAGCTTCGCGCTTAAGAACAAAAAAGCGGTGCTGCACATTTATAATTCGGCAAACCGCGCCATGTACGAAAATTACCTCCGCCGGATATGCGAGCATATCGTTTCGTCCTTCATGGAGACTGCGTTCCCGGAGGCGAATGTTTCGGACGGTGATAAAGCGGTCATTCTCCGCTTCTATAAGTGCGCCTGCATGGGCTTTGTGCTGGACTGGCTCGAAAGCGGCATGAAGGAGGAGGTACGCGCCGAAATTGACCGTTTCTGCCGCCTTGCACGAGGAAGTCTTGAGGAAATGATTAGCCGAAGCGATCCGAAGGAATAGTTGCCGTTTGTTTAGACAAACAGCGAGCTTTGCCTAAATTTCATACAGAAAAAAGCTCATGCCCGTTTTTTGGGCATGAGCTTTTTTGCGCCCATTTTCCTCCGCAGCTGAATGAGTTATGCTATGGTCAACAAAGAAGAAAGGGGACTTCGATATGCGTTCATCCGCTCCGATATTTGCGGCGAAGGCGGCTTATCTCGCTATTTCCGCCGTTATCTCGCTCATAGGGCTCGCGATGCTGCTGTTTCCGGGCGTTTCGGCGGAGCTGACGGGAACGGTCATTGGCATAGCGATGATAGCTTTCGGGCTTATTAAGCTCGCGGGCTACTTCTCGCGCGACCTTTTCCGCCTTGCCTTCCAGTTCGATCTCGCGTTCGGACTGCTGCTAATAGCGATAGGCGTCATTGTGGTGATAAACCCGATAGACGCGCTGAGCTTTATCTGCGTAGCGCTCGGAATTCCGATCCTTGCCGACGGCCTTTTTAAAATCCAGATTGCCGTTGATTCAAGGCGCTTCGGGATAAGAAACTGGTGGGTGATACTTATAGTCGCGCTGATAACCGGCTTCTTCGGGCTGACGCTCGTTTTTCGCCCGGCTGAAAGCGCCGCAGTGCTGATGCTCATGCTCGGCGCGGCGCTCATAACCGAGGGAGCGCTGAATATGCTGACGGTACTTTCGGCGGTGAAGATAATCAAGCATCAGCAGCCGGATGATTACGTCGTAATTGATGAAACATAGAAAGGATTGAAGAAAATGAAGCTTGCGAAGGCTGTGGTAAAACACAGGACGCTGATAATTATTCTTGCGCTCCTGCTGCTTGTGCCGTCATTTATCGGGATGCTGAGGACGAGGATAAACTACGATATGCTCGCCTATCTCCCCGAGGATATGGACACGGTAAAGGGGCAGAACATACTGCTTGACGAGTTCGGCAAGGGCGCTTTTTCGCTGATAGTCGCGGAAAATATGCCGCAGAAGGACGTAGCCGAGCTCACGGAAAGGCTCGGCAAGATAGAACACGTTGAGACGGCGCTTTGGTATTCCTCGATAGCCGACCTCAGCATACCCATGGAGATGCTGCCGGATAAGCTATACGACGCGTTCAACACGGACGATGCGACGATGATAGCCGTGTTCTTTGATACCTCGACCTCCGACGACGAGACTATGGAGGCCATACGCGCCGTCCGAGCCGCCTGCGGGAAGCAGTGCTTCGTTTCGGGCATGTCCGCGCTTGTGACAGACCTCAAGGACCTGTGCGAGCGCGAGGAGCCGATTTACGTCGCGCTCGCTGTAATCCTTGCCTGCGCCGCGATGGTAATTTTCCTCGACGGCTGGCTCGTCCCCTTCGTGTTCCTCGCCAGCATTGGCATGGCGATAATGTATAATCTCGGGACGAATTTCTTCTTCGGGGAGATATCCTATATCACAAAGGCGCTGTCTGCGGTGCTTCAGCTTGCCGTGACGATGGATTATTCGATTTTCCTGTGGCACAGCTATAACGAACGCCTCACGCTTGCCCCGGACAAGGAAACGGCGATGGCGGAGGCAATACACAATACCTTCACCAGCGTTATCGGCAGCTCGATAACCACCATCGCGGGCTTCGCCGCCCTGTGCTTCATGAGCTTTACGCTGGGCCGTGACCTCGGCCTTGTTATGGCGAAGGGTGTGCTGCTCGGCGTCGTAAGCTGCGTGACGGTGCTCCCGGCGCTCGTACTGGCGCTGGATAAGCCCCTGCAAAAGACGAAACACAAGGCTCTTATTCCCAAGACAGATAAGCTTTCGGCGCGCGTTACGAAGCTTTTCCCCGTGTTCCTCGCGCTTTTTGTGCTGATAGCCGTTCCCGCGTATTATGGCTACAGCAAGACGAATGACGAGGTTTATTATGACATGGGCCAGTGCCTCCCGGAGGACATGGAGTTCGTCATAGCAAATTCCAAGCTCTCCGACGAGTTCGACATAGCCTCGACCCACATGGTTCTGGCCGACGCCTCGCTTCCGCCGGAAACGCTCCGTAAAATGAGCGACGAGATGGAGAAGGTCGAGGGTGTGAAATACGTCCTGGGGCTCGAATCCGTCGTCGGCTCGCTCGTCCCGGAGGAGATACTTCCGGACTCGGTGCGCGATATCCTCGAAAGCGACAACTGGAAGCTGATGCTCATTAATTCGGAGTACAAGGTCGCGAGCGACAAGGTGAACGAGCAGGTGAGCGCGCTGAATACGATACTGAAACGCTATGACTCGAAGGGTATGCTCATCGGCGAAGCGCCCTGCATGAAGGACATGATCGAGACGACAGGACACGATTTCCAGGTCGTCAACGCAATTTCCATCGTAGCGATATTCCTCATCATCGCCGCCGTGGAAAAGAGCCTTACGCTGCCCTTCATACTCATCGCAGTTATAGAGCTTGCGATATTCATAAACCTCGGTCTGCCGCATTATTTCGGCCAGTCGCTGCCCTTTATAGCGCCTATCTGCATCAGCACTATCCAGCTCGGCGCGACGGTGGACTACGCCATACTCATGACGACGCGATACAAGGCCGAGCGCCTTTCCGGCAAGGAGAAAAAGGACGCCGTGAGCGCTGCCCTCGCCGCCTCCACGCCGTCCATCATCGTAAGCGGCATGGGCCTTTTCGCCGCGACCTTCGGAGTAGCGGTCTACTCGAATATTGATATAATCCGCTCCATGTGTATGCTGATGGCGCGCGGCGCCGTGATAAGCATGCTCTGCGTCCTGTTCATTCTTCCGGCGCTGCTCATGCTTTGCGACACGCTTATACGCAAAACCACCCTCGGCATGAGGCTTCCCGCTTCCGTGCCGGCAAACGATAATAATTTACGGAGGTTACCATTATGAATAAAAAGCTTGCTAAAATCACCGCTGTCACTCTCAGCGCAGCGCTTTGCCTTACAGCCGGCGGCGCGACTTTTGCCTCAAACGAGGCGCAGGAAGCACCTGAACAGGAAAAGCCCGTCGTAAGCACGGAAGCCATATCCGAAGGCGAAGTCACGAAGGACGAAACCGTGTACGTCATCGCTTCCGCCAATGGGGAAACGGAAAAGCTCATAGTGAGCGACAGGCTGAATAACCCTGCCGCGCTCGATAAAATCGAGGATGCGAGCGAACTTGCGGATATTAAGACAGTTCGCGGCGGCGCGGAGTTTGCTTCCGGCGTCTGGCAGACGGACGGGGGAGACGTTTACTATCAGGGATCGAGCGATAAGGACCTTCCCGTTACCGTTTCCGTGAGCTATACGCTCGACGGCAAGCCGGTGTCCGCGCAGGAGCTTGCCGGAAAGAGCGGGCGCGTGACTATCAGATTTGATTATGAAAACCACACCGGGGCAAAGACGCAGATTTCCGGCAAGACTGAAACGGTTTACGTTCCCTTCGCCGCGGTCACGGGGCTTGTGCTGGATAACGATGTTTTCAGCGATGTCAGCGTTACCTCCGGCAAGGCGCTTGATGACGGAAGCAGAACGGCAGTCGTCGGATTTGCGCTCCCGGGTCTCGGGGAAATGCTCGGAGAAACCGAAATCGAGCTTCCCGAATATTTTGAAATAAGCGCACAGGCGAAGAATTTCTCGCTTGAAAGCAGCTATACCATCGTTACGAACTCGGTCTTCAATGAGCTTGACGCGGATAAGCTTTCTTTCGGCGGGCTTGAGGGCTCGGTCGACGAGTTGACCGACGCCATGACGAAGCTCATGGACGGTTCCTCTCAGCTTTATGACGGCGTCACTGCCCTTAAGGGCGGCATGTCGAGCCTTACAGACGGCGCGGCGGCGCTCTGTAGCGGACTTAACACGCTGAAATCCAACAGCGAGGCGCTCAACGCCGGGGCAAAGCAGATTTTTGACGCTCTGCTCAGCACGGCGAACGCCCAGCTTGCAGCCAACGGCATTGAAGTCCCGGCGCTTACCGTTGATAACTATTCCGCGGTGCTGAACGGCGTTCTCGCCTCCCTCGGCGCTGACGGCGTGAGAAACACGGCTCGCGGGCGCGTTGAGGCGGCAGTAAGAGAAAAAAGCGAGGATGTTCGCGCGGCAGTCGCTGCGGCGGTCAGCGAGGAAGTTGCTGCGCAGGTCGAAGCGGCGGTGCGCGAGGGTGTATTTGCAAAGGTACTCGCGGCGATGGGCTTTGAGCCTGAGCAGTACGCGGCGGGCGTGGAGTCCGGCGCAGTGAGCGCGGCGCAGCAGGCGCAGGTAAACGCGGCTGTTGAGCAGCAGATGCAGACGGCGGAGGTGAAGGCAATAGTCAGGGAGAAAACCGCCGAAAAAATGCAGGCGGATGACATAGCTGCGCTTGTAGAGCAAAAAACGGAAGAGCAGATACAAAAGCTCGTTGAAGAGAATATGCAGTCCGACGAGGTTCAGAAGCAGATTGCCGATGCCGTAAAGCAGGCAGGAGCGGGAGCGGAAAGCATAAACGCCCTTCTCGCGCAGCTTGACGGTGTAGCGCAGTTCTATAACGGCCTCACGGCATATACGGCAGGCGTTGACAGCGCTGCCGGCGGTGCGGCGGAGATTAAAGACGGCATCACCGCGCTGAACGATGGCGTCGGACAGCTCGCCGACGGCTCTATGCAGCTTCGCGACGGCATAGCCCGCCTCAACGACGAGGGCATAAGCAAGATAAGCTCGCTCCTGGGAAGCGGCCTCGGAGAAATAAGCGAGAAGCTGAAGGCGGCGCTTGAAGCCTCTGAGGATTATACAAGCTTCTCCGGAATAAGTGAAGGAATGAGGGGCGAAGTTAAGTTCATCTATAAGACGGCTGCAGTAAAATAAGTAAAAAGACAGCGCACGAGACCATACGGACTCGTGCGCTGCCTTGTATATGTAAGACAAAAGGAGAACTCAGAGTTAAGAGGGAATTACTTTCTTGCCTGGTCGATCCAGTCGAGGTCATGGCGTGCATGACCGAATTCCTCGGCACCCTCGGGAACCTTCCACATCATCGGAGGATTCTCGCCCTTCTTTGCGGCCTCTTCCATCATCTTTCTCATGGCGGCCATGCGCTCGGCGTTCTTCGCGTCGCGCTCGGCAGCGGTGAGGGTATAGTCCTCGATGGTGGCGTTCAGGCCGCGAAGCTGAGCGGCGCGATTCTCGGGAGTGTGGTCGGGAAGGACGATGATACGGCCGTTCTCGATACCTTCCTTGAGGATCTCGGCGAGCTCAACGGGGTCGATGCCCGTGGCATGGACGCTGCGAAGGTGAGCCATGGTGCCCTCGGAAACGTGATAGCCGGTGTTCTTGAGGTTTGCCGGACGATACTTCTCGGCGTTGCCGATGTTGGAGTTGATGTTGCCCGGGCAAAGAACGGTGGCACCTGCGCCGTAAGGTCTGAGAGCCTCGGCGTAGGAATACATGAGGTTGTTGACGGCGGCCTTGGCTGCGCTGTACGGGCCGGTGCCGGAGCCTGCCATGAAAGCGCCCATGGAGGACGTGGTGGCGACCCAGAACTCAGTCTTGTGAGCATAAGCCTTGATCATGCGGGGAACGAAGATGAGAAGGCCGTTTACGACGTGGTTGAGGCAGACGCCCATGACCCAGTCAAAGTCGTCGAAGGTGGAAGCCTCGATGGGGCCGAAGGAGTTAACGCCGGCGGTCTGGATAAGGAGGTGCGGGGGACCGCCGAAGGTCTCTTCGACCTTGTCGGCTGCTGCCTTGTACTCCTCACGGTTCGTGAGGTCAACCTTGATGGCGAGAATGTCTTCCTTCTTGATGCCGAAAGCGATGAGCTCGTTGACGGCATTATCGAGAGCGTCCTGACGAACGTCGGCAATGCAGACCTTCATGCCTTCGCGGCCGAAAACCTTCGCCTGGCCGAGACCGGCGCCGGAAGCGCCGCCGGTAACGAATAATATTTTACCTTTGAAATCTTTCATTTAAAATCTTCCTCCAAAGTTAATAAATTTAGATAATAGTATTATACCTTGTTTAGTGAAAAAATCAATAAGGGTTTTAGCAATTTCTAAAAGTTCTTAAATTAAGATAAAAAAACGAAGAAAAATTGTGCAACATAACGAACAATACCGCCCATGGACGAAGGCCTCGTTCATGAGCGGTTTTACCATTTGATTATGGCTTAATAGGTGTATTCGCTGTGTATAATTGCGACGAGCTTAGGTTCCTTGTCGGAGTTTTCAAACACAAGGCGAAGGATGGACCAGTCTATGTCGTCGGGGTTGTTCGGGGGAAAATACAGGTCCACAAAATGCGCGCCGGGAAAGACCTCCTGCACGTTTTCAAGGGCGTTGCCCTGCTTTGCAACGCGGTCTATCGAAATGACCGGGGCGTTCAGGTAATCGCGGTTGTAGAGAACGTATGAGAAAAAATCCGCCGCCGTGTATTCTATTTCCTTTTCACTCGAACCCTCAAGCCCCCACACGAGGCTTTCCCGGTCACCGTCCAAACGCGCGAACGCTTTCTGCGAGAACCAGCGATTAGAGGAAATGTTCAGCGTAGCGGAGGGGGAAACGTAAACCCCGTATTCCGGGTGAATAAGCTCGGAAAGAGCCTGAAAATCACCGGATTTTATATAGCCCGCCGCGTCATAGGCGAGAGAAACGAGCTTTTCCCTATCCGTAAGCTGGCTTTCATTTTCGTATACTGCGGACGGATGGGAATAATTCGCCGCGTCGTAGATGATAATAGCGCCCGCGCCGATTACTATGCCGAGAATAAGGCAGAGAACGGATATAAAACGGCTTTTTTTCATAGATTGCCCTCCTCCGGATTCAAGCCCGCTGCTGTTAGTCTGACGGCGCCAATTTGAACACGCTGAAAGCGGCGCGGCGGAATACTTTGTGTATTTCCAAGCCGTTTGACGAAATGTCGGCGGAAATCTGCCCGTCAAAACCGTGTTCTGATAGGCGTCGTCAGGCTATGCATATATATTGCCGCAATAACGCGTGTAAGGTATGTACGGGCGCCGTATCAGCAGTATTCCTCGGCTGTCACGCCTATAATATTTGATGTGCCGTGAATACGCCGCTGAATTATCAATGCTTTAATCGGCACTTCAATAATAATACTTTTAGCTTGAAAATACAATAGCCGGAGCCGACTTAAAGCAATACCGCATAATTCAGCAGGCAGGGCCGCATGAGCCGCCGCGCTTCCGGCGAACGCCGAGCGCAGCGGCGCTGTGATGAAAGCGACGAAAAGCCTGCTTGATTTTTGCGCCATGGACATCCCCCCCTCTATTTTGGTTAATTATGCAATACCGTTAAAAGAATGGCAATGTTCCTTGAATTATTCATTAAATCTTCCTTAAGACGATAGTATAAAAAACGCTCCTTCACAGCGATGTATTATGCCGTGAAAGAGCGTTTTTTGTTGTTGATATCGCCGCGAGAGGACGCGGTCGTTAAATGCGCTGGTGCTCCACGAGCTCCGCGAAAAAGCCGCCTTTTTTAAGCAGAGTTTCGTAATTGCCCTCTTCGACAATTTTTCCGCCGTCCATAACGAGGATTCGGTCACAGTTCTGGATGGTCGAAAGCCTGTGGGCGATGACTATGCGTGTACAGTTAAGCCCGTCCAGCGCATGGGAGATCTGCTTCTGCGTCTTGTTGTCCAGTGCGCTTGTTGCCTCGTCAAAGAGCAGTATCTTCGGCCTCGGAGCAATGGCGCGGGCTATCATGATGCGCTGCTTCTGCCCGCCGGATATGCCGCCCTGACCCTCGCCGATAATGGTATGCATCTCCATGGGCATAGCCCGGATATCGTCCGCTATACCGGCCTTTTCCGCTGCATCCCAGGCTTCCTCCATCGTAAGATGCGGAGCGGAGACGGTTATATTTGAAAAAATGTCGCCGAGAAAAAGGTTTCCGTCCTGCGTTACTACGCCCATTTTGCGGCGCAGAGATTGCAGATCAAGCGAACGCATATCCTTTCGGTCATAGTAAATCGCGCCCTTCTCCGGCGATTCAAAGCCCAGGAGGAGGCGTATGAGCGTCGACTTTCCGCAGCCGGTTTTGCCGACGACGGCGACATATTCCCCGGACTTAACGGTCAAATTCAAATTATTGATGACATAAGGCATATCCTCTTGATAGCGGAATGAAACATTGGACAGCTCGATGCTTCCGGACAGCCGCGTTACGATCTCCTTCTCTGCCGACATTTCCGGCTCGGCTTTCAATATCGGCTCCGCCATTTCCAAAATCGGACCTATCTGTGCCGCCGAGGTAACGATGCCTGCAAACGCGCCGAAAGCTCCGGTTACAACGCCGTAGGCGGCGCTGAACGCGAGATACGCCGGAGGCGGGACATTGGAAAGAGTTGCGAAATAGTATATTGCGACCATGCCGAGCAGCGGAACCGCCATTAAGACAGAGGAGCTTATTTTTAAAAACAGGGGAGGGTTAAATTCGATCTCCGCGCCCTGAGTGTAGCAGTGCGCCCACTTTGCAAAGATGCGTTTTTCCGCACCGGAGAGCTTGATTTTCTGTATGCCGGAAATGAGAGCGAAGCTGATGCTGTTTTCTCTGGCAGTTTCTTTTAAAAGACCTCTCGTTTCCTTTGCCCGCAGAAAGCCCGTAAGCAGGGTTAGTGCTGCCGTGACTGCTATCGTTGCCAGCGCGGGCAGCGCGAGAGCGGGCGCGTAGGAAAAAAACTGGCCGATATACAGAAGGGATGCCACCGCCGTTATGCCGAACGAAAAAACGCCGCCGAAGAGAAGCGTGCATAATCTGTTTATGCCTCCGCTGCGAGTCGCAAGGTTGCCGGAACCGAAGGCTTTGAAGAACGAGGCGGGAAGGCTCATGAGGCGCATCATCATAGCTGCCTCCATCGGCAGCGCGACCTTAATCTGAATGCGGTTCATCGCAAGCTCCCGTGAAGCCGAAAGAAGCTGAGAGGAGACGAGGACACAAAGCAGAAATGCCGCGGCACTCCAAAGGATAAGCGCGCTGCCGCTTTTCAGAACGAAGCCCGTCAGAAGCTTTGTGATGTGCGGCAGGAGCATGCCCGTAAACGTCACCAGAAGCGTGAGCACGAACAGCGCCGCATAATCGCTCAGGTTCAGGCAGCTTTTCATGAAACTTAAAAGCTCCGGAACGCCGAGCTTGCGTTGAGGCAGCGGCTTATAAAAGCATACGGCCTCCGTCTCCAGACGATCCGCGGTTTTTTTCCCTGCGGATATTTTATTGCCTGCGCCGTCAAGCCAGTAATATCCCCCGTAGGACTTCGGCAGAACCGCCACGGGCAGCCCGTCGTCCTTGCGGACGGCGATTATGGGGCCGAAGGCAGCCTTGTACCAGCCCTCCGAAAGCGTGACGCTGCGGCGCATTATTCCGTGGGGGCGAAGCGCATAGTCGAGCTGCTCCTCCGGCTCCTTTACGGTCCCGGGAATGTCTACGGGCTTAAAGTGGTAGTATTTTAATATTTCATCTATCGCCGCTTTTGCGATTATCCGCTCGTCATGCATAGCGTCGGCGACGCGTCTGCCGAGTACGACGGACGACATTTCAATAATGGAGTCCTCGAATATATCCCGGTCACTCTCCTTGCGCTGCCGGATCTGTTTGTCGAACCAGCCCATATTCGGTCCTCCCTCCTTTATACTATATTAAAGGCAACGCCGCACAATTCCCGGCAGCCTATACGTACCCGCAGCACAGCGGATATTTTCGGCGCTTTTGCCTCTCCTTACTCGCCGGGCTGTCGCCCGGCAGAGACGAGAACAAAGCATGAGGCAAATCTTTTAAAGCGTTTAATAAGGACAACACCGCATAATTCCCGGCACATATCTTACTTGCAGAATATTCCGTCATATCGTCCAAAAATACTCGGCAATACACAAAGT
>JAEEUX010000056.1 GCA_016290695.1 Oscillospiraceae bacterium | reverse complement strand
CGAGGGCAATGGTGTCGGTACACTCGGTGAGCGCCTGAACCTTGCACTGGAGAGTGAGCATTCCGTCGGGGTCAAAGTAAGAAATGATGCTGTCCGACTCGATGGGCAGGTGAGGCTCATGCTGAGAATGGAAGCTTCCGCCGACAACGTGATCGGCATCCTCGAATACATCCTCGGGATCCTCGCCCTTGAATACGGGCTGCTCCATGTAGAAGTTCGGTATTTCCTCGAAAAGGCGGACGGCGTTGGGAGCCGCAGCTTCGGGAAGCGTGGTATATGCGGGCAGAGGCTCAAGATTCTGCTTGACCATCTTCGCGGCCTCGCGGGCATGCTCGCGGGTATCGGCGGCTACGAGAGCGACGACATCGCCCTTGCGGCAGACCTTCTCTCCGCAGATGATGGGGAACTTGGTGTAGCCCTTGCCCTTCTGGCGGGGAACGATGGCGGGGCCTTCGAGGTCGTTGCCGCCGGGAACGTCCTTAGCGGTGAAGACTCTGATGACGCCGGGCATCTTCTCGGCCTCGGAGGTGTCGATGCTGATGATCTTGGCGTGGATAGCGTCGGAAAGAACAACAGCGAGGTGAACCATTCCCTCGGGAGCCTTGAGCTCGATATCGTTGCCGTAATCGGCAAGGCCGAGAACCTTTGCGAGCGCGGCGGGACGCGGATGGCGGGAACCGTAAATGTCCTTCTCGCCCTCGAAATCGTAGGTGATGTCGGCCATGGTCTTCTCTCCGCGCATAACGGCGGCAGCAGCCATGACAGCGTCAACTATCGGCTTATAGCCTGTGCAGCGGCAGACGTTTTTATGCACGCGGAACCACTCGCGAACCTCCTCGCGGGTGGGATTGGGGTTCTTGAGAAGAAGCCCGTATGCGGACATGATGAAGCCGGGCGTGCAGAAACCGCACTGGACGCCTCCGTAGGTGATCCAGGCCTGCTGGAGGGGATGAAGATTGGCGGCGGTACCAAGAGCTTCAATGGTGTAGATCTCCGCAAACTCGGTGACGGTCTTCATCTTCTTGGTGCAGGAGCGGATGACTTCTCCATTATAAAGAATGGAGCAGGCGCCGCAAACGCCCACACCGCAGCCGACCTTTACGCCGGTGAGACCCATGCGGCGGAGGACTGTGGACAGCGTGTCCTTTTCGGGGTCGTAAACAACCGGGCGCTCGACGCCGTTGATTGTTACGCGCAGTCTTTCAAAATTCATGATTTCTCCTTTCCGATTATATGGATATTGTTCAACAATAGGCATAATAAATCAATATACAGATATTATAATAGTTTTTATCTTACTCTGCAACATGAAAACCCTTCTATTAGCAAAAATTATATAAGCGTGGCGATTTGCCGGCCCTTAAGGCGATGATGCCATAAAAAGGCCGAAAGGTTACTTGCTATTACGCGGAAAATGATTTAAACTATAATAATGGGTATATATACAGAAGGCCTGAAAGGAGAATAGTCTCTTATGAAAAGCAAGATTGCAAAAATACTCATTATTATACCTTGCGCGATCCTGATTATTTTCGGGATACTGTTCGTCGTCATCATGCTTGACGACGGCGACGAACCGAAGACCGAGCCGGTGAACGCAGTGGTGGACGTAGTCCCTCTTGAGAACGTTGCGGCAGAGGAGGACTCTCTCGTCTACAAAACCGAGGACATGGAGATAGTCATCGAGCCGGACGACGAGGAGCTTGAGCCGCAGCCCCTTTCCGGCGAGACGAGCCAGGGCGTAAAATGGACGAGCGAAAAGTCAGACGCTTCCTCCGTTATACACATGGAGGCTCAGGGCAAAAAACTAAAGGCGACGGTAAAAACCAAGAAAAAGGTGGACACGGGCAAGGCTGCTCAGGCTGCCTCGACGCTCATTTCCTCCCCCGCCTACAAAAAGGGCGTCGATGATTATGACCACGGCTATTCCATTTATTATATAGAAGCCGCGGAATGCCTCCTGTACTATCCCTCGCAGCTTCGCTTCGTTTCCGAGTCTCAGGAGGGTACCCTGACCTTCAAGGACAGCCGCAGCAGCGCGACGCTGAAGGTCGTCGTGGACGAAAACCCCTATACCTGCATGGACGAGGTGGAGGAATTCATCGCTAACTCCGAGTATAACTTCGTCCTTGCCTCGGGCAGCGACTGGTTCAGCTCCGAAAGAGCCATCGGCAAGAACAAGACGGAGTTTTCCTATACCGGCCTCGGGCAGCACTGCTCCATTGACGCGGCTCTTACATATGAGAATAAATATGACTTTGTCTTCGGCGAGCTTCGCAGGCTCATAAAATGCCGCTTCGTCGAGGGCGGCAAGTGGGTGAGCAACGCCAGGGCGGACACCGTCGGCAAGGTTAGCCCCATCAACAAGAAGAAGCAGAGCGAAAACAAGCAGATGCCTCTGAGCCAGAGAAAGTATAAGAAGACCTATTATTCCTTTGAGGACTGGGACTGCGTCCTTTCTTATCCCGACCTCTTCACCAAGGCTTACGACGGCGAATACGGCGAGCATTATTTCACCGACCCCGTAACGGGCGCGTACATCATGTTCTACCGCGAGGAAGCCTCCGAATCGCTGGAGATTCTCACCTACGCCGCAGGACTTGAAAATTACGAGGTCTGCGGAGACCATTCCCTCAAGGGCAACGCCACCCGCGACGAGCACGAGAAGATATACCATTATATTTCCATCCGCAACGGCTACGAATACCACGCGGCGCTGTTCTGCTTTGATTACGAGGCTGACGAGCTTTACGACAAGGCCTCCGAAATGCTCTCAATAGCCGTCGAGGGCGACGAGCTGGACACCAACGAGATGAAGGATTATTACTTCCCGCTCTATAGCTGCACCGTCACAGTTCCGCTCCAGTTCAAGCTCCAGGGCGAATACGACGGATATATCTACTTCCACGACAGCTTCAACGGCCTTGACGCGAACATAAAGATGGAGCCGCTTCAGAACGGCGCCGACCCGGACAATATTTTCAACGTCTTCTCCGTGAACGCCAAGGATTCCGACCTTATCTTAGGCAACAATATCGTAAGATGGCATAACGCCGACGGCCTGTATGTCGGCGCTGTGAGCAAGGAATATACCGCGCTCATGAGCATAGATTATCCCGTCGCGTATACCGCGTATCAGAATTGCTGGAGGCGTTTCTACATAAAGTTCTCCCCGCAGAAGAGCGTGGAGACCCCGGCGGACAAGATAGAGGAAGAAGTTGCCGAATACGTCGAGGAGCACGAGGAGGAAGAACCCACTGAGGGCGCTCCGACCGAGGAGCCGGAGCCGAGCATGGAGCCGCAGCCCACTGAGGAGCCCGAACCGCAGCCCACGGAGGAGCCCGAGGAAGAGGAACCCACGGAGGGCGCGCCCGTTAAGGAAGAACAGAGCGACGCGCCCGAGGAGCCCGATACCGGCTACGTTACGGCGGCAGGCATAAAGGTCGCCGGGGACGACTCGCCCTATGAAGAGATAGCCCAGACTATTCTCGATGTCCTTGAAATGACCGTCGCTTATGATAACGAAGACCTGACGGACTTCGTTGTGGGCAGCATAACCACCTTTATGCTCGACGGAGATTACACGATCGAAAAATTCTTCGACCATCTTGAATCTGACCTTGACTTTGCCCTATCCGTCTATGAAGACGAAGGCTACGGCTACGCGACCTCGATTTATACCGGCTACCTTGACGGCTATGAGGATTACGGAATGTGCTCGATATATGTTGAGGATTACGGAGACTACACGTGGTTCAGCTACCTCTTTGAGGAGCCGGAGAATATGCCGGTATCTTACGGCGAGGTTTATTGCAAGGACTGCACGAGCTATGATACCTACTCCTTCTTCCCCAAGGCCTGCAGCGAGATGTACGGGGAAATAACCGCCTGCATGGCTGACCCCGATAAGTATATTTACGTCTTCGGCCAGAACCGCATATATGATTTCAGCGCCGACCCCGAGAACCAGCTGGCAGACATCGAGGCGAGCTTTGATACAAGCGATGGCCCGCTGCAAATGGAGATTTCCTACTACATGGACGTCTGCTATATAGACGAAAACGGCGAGCTTGCCGTGGCTTATCCCTTTATCTATTTCGCGCAGGACGGCGCGGTATACGTGGAGGGCGGCTATAACGGATACTGCCACAGCCTCTACGGAAACAATTACAGATTTGACTGATCTGTGATTGTGTGTTATAATGCATCCCACGTTCGGAGCCCAAAAGCCCGGGCGTGGGATGTTTTTTATGGCAGGCTGGTAGAAAATGAATCTTAAATCAATGAAAGGCAATCTTATGCTGCTGCTCACGGCGGCTATATGGGGCTGCGCGTTCGTGGCGCAGAGCGTGAGCGCGGACTATATCGGCGCGTTCACCTTCCAGGCGGTGCGCTCCTTTATCGGGGCGATAGTCCTGCTCCCGGTAATAGCCGTGCTCGACGCGGCGAAGAAAAAACGCGGCGATTACGTTCCTCTCGACAGGGCGGGGAAGAAACGGCTTATCAAGGCGGGCGTTATCTGCGGGATAATCCTTTGCGCGGCCTCGAATTTTCAGCAGCTCGGCATAGAGTACACGACGGCGGGGAAAGCGGGATTCATCACCGCGCTTTACATCGTTATCGTGCCGGTTTTCGGGCTTTTTTCGGGCAAAAGGCCGCCGCTCAGGATTTGGCTCTGCGTGCTTATAGCGCTCGTCGGACTGTATCTTCTGAGCGTGAAAGACGGCTTCTCGCTCGGCAAGGGCGATCTGCTCATAATGTGCTGCGCGCTCATTTTTTCCGGGCACATCATGGTAGTTGACCACTATGCGCCGATTGTGGACGGGGTGAAGCTCTCGTGCATCCAGTTTTTCGTATGCGGGCTGATTTCCGCCGTGCCGATGCTTATTTTTGAGGATGTGAAGCTCGAAGCGCTCAGGGCGGCGGCTGTGCCGGTGCTCTATGCGGGCGCTATGAGCTGTGGCGTCGCGTACACGCTCCAGATCGTGGGGCAGAAGTATACAAAGCCGGCCGTGGCCTCGCTGATTATGAGCTTTGAGTCCGTTTTCGCCGTGCTGGGCGGCATGGTGATACTTGCCGAAATTCCCACGCTGCGCGAGGCGATCGGCTGCGTAATAATGTTCTGCGCGATAATCATAACCCAGCTTCCCGAAAAGAAAAAAACGCCGCAGGAAGTGGCCTGAGAAATAACGGCAAAAATTCCCCGCTGCAAAGGGCGCAGCGGGGAATTATGATTTATGCCTGTTATTAATTGCTCGCGGTGATTATCTCATAGCCCTTGGCCTTGAGCTCGGAGATTATATCGTCAATATTGTCGCGGTCGAACTTAAAGATGAGCTCGCCGAAATCGGCGCCGTTGTTGAGCGCCATGTGCAGGATGTTCGCGCCCGTGCGGCTGATGACTGTGACTATATCGAGCGCTACGCCGGGCTTGTTCGGAACGCGGAGCGCAAGGCGCGCGCCGGAATTTCTCGCGCCCATCATGTCGATAAAGGCGTCGAAAATATCGGACTGCGTGATTATACCGACGAGCTTGTCGCCCTTCATTACGGGGAGGGCGCGGAGGTCGTGCTGCCTCATGATAACAGCCGCTTTTTCGAGGAATTCATCCTCCTGGATGGTGACGGGGTTGGTCATCATGGCTTCGGAGACCTTTATTTTTGTAAGAAGATAATTCAGCTCGTAAATGCTGAGCGTGGTCGCCTTCGAGGGCGATACGTTCTGGAGCTCGCGCTCCGTGAGCATTCCGACGAGCTTGCCGTTTTTTACTACCGGGAGCTGGTGAAAGCCGTTGTCCTTGATTGCGGAAAAGGCGTCGTTGATACTGTCGTCCGGCTTGATGGTATAGGGGTTTACGGTCATTTTATCCTTAACAAACATGAGAAAACCTCCTTTTCAGCAAACGCTGCGCGCTCGCCGTGTTTCTGATATTATTATAATATTATTAATAGTGATAGTCAATTATTATCTGCAAGCGGGGGGATTATTCGCCGTCGGGGGCGGAAGCTTCCTCTCCGCCATCCGCGCTTTCGCCGCGCGCTTCGGCTTCTGCGGCTGCGGCGGCCTCCGCCGCCTCCTTCTCCGCCTGCTCGTCAACTATTCCGCGCATTTCGAGGATGCTGCAGCCGGGGCTTGAAAGGTCAAGCCCGGAGAGAAAATCGAGCGGGACGGCGATGTTCATGTTCTGCCCGTAGACAAAGCCCGCGCTGGTGAGACCGACGGCCTTGCCGAAGGCGTTTACGAGCGCTCCGCCGCTGCTGCCCTGGGAGATGGGCGCGGTGTTCTGTATCATGGGGGCGGAGAAACCGTCAACGATGCGGCTGCGGTTGCTCACGATGCCGTAGGATATGCAGTCGTTCAAGCCGAGGGGGCTGCCGATGGCGTAAACCGCGTCGCCGTTATGGACGCTTTCGCTGCCCATCGTGTCGAGATACGGGAACGCGGATACGGCGACCCCGCCGAAGGCCGTGGACTTGATGGTGAAAACAACGGCGTCGAGCTTATTATCGAAGAATAAAATCTTATCGAGAAGGTACTTTTCGCCGTTGTTCAAAAAGGCGCAGGCGATAGTTGCCTCGGCAAAGGGGTGGTAATTGCTCACGGCGACGCCGCCGGAGGTGATAAAGAACGCGCTGGAGTAGCCGATGGGCTGGTCGGCTATAAAGCCCGCGACCGAGTCATAATAATGCATGGTGAAAACGGCGCTTGAGCAGGCCTCGGAAATCTCCGCGCCGCTCAGCGCGCGCCCGAGCGGGTAGCCCACGGCGGAGGCGACGGAGGCGTCCACCGCGCCGCTGCGGGAAAGCGTCGTGATAAGGGGCTCGGACGAGCCCTTGACGCTGTGAGACAGCGCCTTGACTGCCGCCGTGAACATATCGCCGCGCGTAAAGTAACCGTCCCCATCGCGCTCAATAAAGCCGAGGCGGGCGGCAAATTCCGGGGCCTTGTCCCATGAAAAGTCTCCGAGCGTATCGTTATAGCCGAAGGAACGCAGGAGCATGGCGGAAAAATCGTTCTCGGAAACGGGCGCGTTAGGCGCAAAAAGCTCGCTCGTCCTGCCGTTTACGAGGCCGAGCGCGTAGCCGAAGGCGATATAATCCTCCGCCCAGGCAGGAACGTCTGTAAACGGCTGGCTGTAAGACCCGGCCAGAACGTCGCCCTCAAGGCCGCTGAGACGGAGAATGAAGGCCAGCGCCTCGGCGCGCGTGGGCTGGCGCTCAAGCTCATAGCCCTTGTCCGTGCCCTGAATGAGGCCGAGCGTGTAAAGAATATCCGCCGATCTCGAGGCGTTTTCGCTTATGTAAGCCGCGCCTGCGCCGGAGGCGAGCGAAGCGGAAAAGGCGAGGGCACAGGCCGCCGCCGCGATTTTTTTGATGAGCTTCATAATGTTCTCCTTGGGTAACTTGCTTGCATTAATTATAAGCATAGTTTATCAAATGAATCGGAATAATAAAACATTATTTTGTAAATTATTTTTGAAGAAAAAAACAGCGCACCGAATAAATCAGTGCGCTGCGATAACCAAATTAATCAAACTCACGCGATGATATTGAGAACGAGCGTGAGCACGACGAAGGCTATGGCGACCCACTTGGTTGCTTTAGCAAGCTTCGAGTCTATGGAATGAGCCTTGTTTTTGGCCATGAATGTATCGGCGGCGCCGGAGATAGCGCCGGAAAGACCGGCACTCTTGCCGGACTGGAAAAGCACGATGACAACGACAGCGAGCGCACAGATAAGCTGTACGATAGTGAGAGCGAGCTGCATAAACAAACAATCCTTTCAATAAAGCCCGCGCAAAAAGCGCGAAGACCTATAAACAAATATAATGCTTTTATTCACACACAAAGTATGGTATCATAAGTCCGGCACAATTTCAAGTATTTTTTTATTTTAGGTGAAAATTATGTTTTTCGACACTCACGCACACTATGACGATGTTAAATTCGACGCCGACAGATACGAGCTCCTGTCCTCCATGCCCTCAAAGGGCGTCGAGCTTATAGTAGACCCGGGCAGCGACCTGAAAACCTCGCGCATTGCCGCCGAACTGAGCGAGCGCTTCCCCTTTGTTTACGCCGCTGCCGGGATACATCCCCATGAGGCGGAGGGCGCGGACGAAGCTGCCTTCGCGGAGATAGAGGCGCTTTGCCGCCGCGAAAAGACCGTTGCCGTCGGTGAAATCGGCCTTGACTACCATTACGATTTTTCGCCGCGCGACAGGCAGATAGAGGTTTTTCGCAGGCAGATGGAGCTCGCCGGGGCGCTCGGCCTGCCCGTTATAGTCCACGACAGGGAGGCGCACGAGGACTTTTTGAAGATAATGCGCGATTACCCTGCGGTTCGCGGCGTCGTCCACTGTTATTCCGGCAGCCTCGAAATGAGCAGGGAAATACTCAAGGCAGGCTGGAACATATCCTTCACGGGCTCCATAACCTTCAAAAACAACAAAAAAGCGCCGGAGATAATCGCCTCCATGCCCGAGGACAGGTTCATGATAGAGACCGACAGCCCCTACATGACGCCCGTGCCCTGCCGAGGCGAGCGCAACGATTCCTCATACCTCAAATATATAGCCGGGTTCATAGCGAAGGTACGCGGCACGACGGCAGAGAAAATCGCAAGAATAACTCTCGAAAACGGAAAAAAATTCTTTTCGATTGAGTGATGAGAAAATGAAAAAATCCCGATGAATTTCCGAAATTGGCTTCATCGGGATTTTGCTGTTAAAAAATCAGTGCTTGGGAACCATTTCGAGCCAGTAGCCGTCCGGGTCCTCGATGAAATAAACGCCGAGCTGCTTGTTTTCAAAGCATATGCAGCCCATTTCGCTGTGCTTCTTGTGGGCGGCCTCATAGTCGTCCGGCTGGAAGGCGAGATGGAATTCGCCCTCGCCGAGATTGTAGGGCTCCTTATGGTCGCGCAGCCAGGTCAGCTCAAGCTCGAAGCTGCTTTCCTCGTTGCCGATGAAGCAGAGAATAAAGGAGCCGTCCGGCGCGGCGATGCGGAACTTTTCGTGCAGGCCGACCGCTTCCTCGTAGAATTTCAGGGAGCGGTCAAGGTCAAGGACGTTGTAGCATTCGTGTATCATTTTGAATTTCATGTTTCTTTCCTCCTATATTTAAACATAAGAATTTTCTGTTTTGATAACGCAGTTGCAGCCGGGGAAACGCTCGGAAACGGCGGATGAAAGCTGCCCGGAAACGGCGTCGGCGGCTATGGGGAAGCGCGGGGGAACGACGAGGTCGAATATCACGTTGCTGTGGCTCGTTCCGGGGACGATGCGCAGGTCATGCACCGAAAGCTCCGGGCTTATGCCTTTCAGATATGAGGAAACGAAATCGCGCAGCTCGAAAACGCGGCTGTCCTCCATGTCGATGGGGTCCATATGTATAACGGCCTCGCAGCCGAGTTTTTGCTGGAGCTCGGTCTCGATATTGTCGATAACATCGTGCAGGGCGAATATATCGCCCGCGCCGGAAACCTCGCCGTGAACGGAAACTATCCTGCGCCCGGGGCCGTAATCATGCACCATCATGTCGTGTATGCCGATGATCTCCTCATGTGAGCGGATTATATTCTCGACCTCGGAGACGAATTCGGCGGAGGGCGCGGAGCCGATGAGGGGGCTGATAGTGTCCTTTGCGGCGGAAATGCCGGACCAGAGGATGAAAAGCGAAACGAGAATGCCGCCGTAAGCGTCGGCGTTAAAGCCCGCGTAGCGCGAAACAAGGCCGCAAAGCATAACGACGAAGGTGGAAACGCAGTCGCTCAGACTGTCCGTCGCAGTCGCCGAAAGGGCGGGCGAGGATGTGAGGCGGGCGTAGCGGCGGTTATATATGAACATATAGAGCTTGACGAGGATGGATACGCCGAGGATTATAAAGGAAAGGGCGCTCAGCTCCGCGGAAACGGGGTGAATAATTTTTTCGACAGAGCTTTTTGCAAGCTCAAAGCCCATGATAAGGATGATTATTGAAACAATGAAGCCGGAGAGGTATTCGTACCTGCCGTGGCCGAAGGGATGATCCGAGTCCGGCCTGCTGGCCGCCGCCTTGAAGCCGACAAAGGTGATGATGGAGGAGCTTGCGTCGGAGAGATTGTTGAAGGCGTCGGCAGTGATGGCGATGGAGCCCGATACCATGCCCGCGAAGTATTTGATGGCGAAAAGCACAAGGTTCAGCACGATGCCCGTAATGCTGCAAAGCGAACCGTAGGCGCTGCGAACGGCAGCGTCGGCATAATTTTTGCGGTCCTTGATGAACAGTGAAGCCAAAAGAGAAATCAAAATCGCTCAACTCCTACAATTTTATATATTACCATATTATGAAGCGGTAAGTCCAGCATAACATAAACATCGTAGGGCGGAACTGACCCCGGCGTAATTATGAAGCCGTAACATTGAAAAAAGTATTGCAATTAGGAGAAAAGTAATGTAAAATCATTAGAGCGTTATAGGCGTTACTGTTTTTGCCGCGGTTTTACGCGCGGCTAATCTATATACTAAAGGAGAATTTTTTATGCCGACTATTACCGCGAGCGATTTCAGAAACGGCGTTACCTTTGAGATGGACGGCAAGGTCATGACCGTCATCGAGTTCCAGCACGTTAAGCCCGGAAAGGGCGCTGCCTTCGTCCGCACGAAGATGAAGAACGTCATCACCGGCGCCGTTACCGAAACTTCCTTCAACCCCACCGATAAGTTCGAGAGCGCTTACGTTGAGCGCAAGGACATGGAGTACAGCTACAATGACGGCGACCTTTATTACTTCATGGACCTCGAAACCTATGACACCATCCCCCTCGACAAGGGCCTTCTTCCCGACGGCTTCAAGTTCGTCAAGGAGAACATGGTCTGCAAGGTCATGTCCTATAAGGGCAGCGTTTTCGGCGTCGAGCCTCCCAACTTCGTGGAGCTGGAGGTCACCGAAACCGATCCCGGCTTCCGGGGCGACACTGCCACCAACGTCACCAAGCCCGCCATCGTCGAGACCGGCGCCGAGGTGAAGGTGCCTCTCTTCATCAACCCCGGCGACAAGATCAAGATCGATACCCGCACCGGCGAGTACCTGGAGCGCAGCAAGGGCTGAGCCCCGTTCAACAATCAAATTTAATGGAGGAACCCATGAAGATCACGGAAAAAGCGGCCTATATCAAGGGTCTGGCTGAGGGAATGAAGCTGGACAAGGACTCCAATGAGGGTAAGCTTTTCAAGGAGATCATCGAGCTTCTGGAGGACATCACCCATGAGATCGAGGATCTGAACGAAAACGCCATGGACCTGGCCGAGGAGATCGACACCCTCAGCGACGACCTGGCCGATGTGGAAGAGCTGCTGGCGGACGAGGACGACGACGATTGCTGCTGCGACAGCCGCTGCTGCTGCGACGACGATGACGATGACGACGAGGAGCCGGTGTTCTACGAGATTACCTGCCCCAAGTGCGGCGAGACCATCTCCGTGGACGAAGACGTTCTCAGCTACGATTCCATCAAGTGTCCCAAGTGCGGCGAGACCCTGGAGTTCGAGTTCGATTCCGACGAGGACGAGGACTGTTGCTGCGCCAAGGACGACGAGGACTGATTGTACAAGACGTAATCTGCTGACAAAGCGGGCTGCTTCCGTGTTATCCGGAGGCAGCCCGTGATTCATTCTCTTCCGTCGTCATCGTGAGCCGACGTCAATGGCCCCCTCGTGCCGGAGGCGCCATTCTTTTCGGCC
>JAEEUX010000055.1 GCA_016290695.1 Oscillospiraceae bacterium | reverse complement strand
CGTCATGGAACTCGCGCAGGCGCTTTCGCGTGAGCTTTTCGCCGCCGAGACATTCCTCTGCGAGCGCCGGGTTCCCCACAAGTCCGCGCCCGAGCATGAGCGCCGGAACGAGCGGGAACCGCGCCGAAAAATCGCGGCAGGCGGAGGCCGTCGTCAGGTCGCCGTTATAGCAAAGGGGCGCGGCGCAGCGCGGGTAATAGCGCTCGAAGGCGCCGAAGGACGCGGGACGCTTATAATAATCCTCCTGAACCCTCGCGTGAATTGTGAGCTCATGGATGGGGTAATCGTTGTAGATTTCAAGCAGCTTTTCAAATTCCTCGGCGTTTTTCATGCCGAGGCGCGTCTTCACGGAGATTTTCGCTTCCGGCGCGGCGAAAATGCCGTCGAGCAGCCTGCGGAGACTGTCCGGGCGGGCGAGCAGGCCGCAGCCCTTGCCCTTCGCCGTAACGGTTTTCGACGGGCAGCCCGCGTTCAGGTTTATTTCCGCGTAGCCCATCGCGGCAAGCTCGCGCGAGGCGCGGTTAAAGGCCTCCGCCGAGTTCACAAGAAGCTGCGGAACGAGCGGCACGCCTTCGTTATTTTCGGGTCTGAGCTCGCTCATTTCCCTTTCGGTAAAAGGAGCGCTTGCAGAAGGGGATATAAAAGGAGTATAATATTTAGCGACGCCGCCGAAGCTTCGGCTGTGGACGCGGCGAAAGCTATGGTTTGTTATCCCCTCCATGGGGGCAAAATAATATTTCATAGGTGTGCTCTTTTCTCTGTTGTTGCCTCTATTGTAACACAGTCATCAATCAATATCAAAGGAGTCTTGAGCCATGAATTACGCAAGGGCGAGGCGCGTTTCCGTCGCCGCATGTCTTGTGACGATGTTCTGCATCGGCATAGTTTACCTATGGAGCGTCTTTCAGCAGCCGGTCATCGACCATTACGGCTGGGACGTTTCCTCCGTGACGATGGTATCCTCCGCGATAATCTTCTTCTACGTCCTCGGGACGCTTATCGGCGGCGCGATACAGGACAGGACGAGCCCGCGCTTTATCACGATTTTGGGCGCTGTCCTTCTCAGCGCGGGGCTATTGCTCACGTCCCTGCTCGGCAGCGGCATCCCCTGGCTAATTTACCTCAGCTACGGCGTCTGCGCCGGGCTCGGCGTCGGCTTTTCGTATTCCGGCGCGCTCAACTGCATCCAGAAATGGTACCCGCACAGGCGCGGCTTCGCCACGGGCATTTCCGTCTGCGCCTTCGGCCTGGCCACCGTCGTGCTCGGGCCGCTGATCGAGTATTTTATCAAGAGACTCGGCGTTCCCGGCGCATTCCGCGTGCTGTCCTTCACCTTCCCCATTGTCGTGATTGTCGCGGGCATATTCATCAAAAACCCCGCGAAGGGCTATCTTGAAACGCTCAACATGCCCGCCGCGCGGCTCCGTCAGCGCCAGTATCGCCCCTCCGAGGCGGTGCGGCGGCTCGAATTCTGGTGCCTCGGGCTTTCACTGCTGTTTTTGCCGGCGGCCTACATGATGATAATTCCCCGCGTCAAAACATTGGGACTCCTGCGCGGGCTGAGCGAAAATATGACGACGGTTGCCGTCTCGCTCACGGGCGTGGCGAGCGCGCTGAGCCGTCTCGCGGCGGCGACGGCTTCCGACAAAATCGGCCGCGCGCGCACTATCTGGATACTCACGGCGGTGACTCTTGCCGCCTCGCTCATTATGATCTCCGCGCGAGGCTGGCTCTATATCGTCGCCGTAATGCTCATAGTCTGCGGCTATTCCGGCCCCGCCGGGATATTCCCCGCCCTGGCGACGGACGCCTTCGGCACGAAGCATTCGGGCGCGAATTACGGCATGGCTTTCATGTTTCTCGGCGTGTCCTCGCCGCTTTTCACATGGCTTTCCACGGCGATAAGCCGCAGCGGCGCGGAGACCGGCGACTATACGCTTTCCTTCATCGTCGCGGGCGCGGGCTGCGTCGTTCCGCTCGTGCTGCTCCCGATATTTGACGTCGCCCGCCGCAAGCACCGCCCGATAGACGACGCCATGGTTGCGGCTGACCCCTCGCTTGCCGAATGAGCGCGGCTGAGACTATGGAACGCGAGTTTTACAGAACCGAGCGCGTCGCGGAGGGCGTCACGCGCATTCGCTGCCCCGTCGGGGAGCTATGCTATCTCGTCGAGGGCGAGGAAACGGCGGCGCTTATCGACGCTGCCTCCGGCTACGCGGGGCTGCGCGAGCTCGTTGCGTCGCTCACGGATAAGCCCGTCCGCCTCTTTCTGACGCATGGGCACAGGGATCACAGCGGCGGTATGGTGCAGTTTGAGGAGGCTTGGGCGCATCCCGGCGACACAAGGCTGCTCGATAAGCTGCGGGACGACGAATTCCGCAGCGGCTACCCGAAGTACATTAAACCGAAGGTCTATTCCGCACTCGGTCCGGAGTATTTCCCGCGACTTTTTGACACGAAGCTGCACTTTTTTGAAGACGGCGACACTTTCCCTCTCGGCGGCACGGAGCTTGAAGTCCTGCACACGCCGGGGCATACGCGCGGCAGCGTTTGCTTTATCGACACGGCGCGCAGGCTCATTTTTACGGGCGACACGGTGAACCGCTGCGTCCTGCTCACCTTTCCCGAGGATTCGACGGATCTTCTCACTTACCGCGCCTCGCTTGAGCGTATTCAGGCGCGTTCGGGAAGCTATGACCGTATGCTCGCCTCGCATTTTAACGGTGAAGTTCCGGCTGGCGGCCTCGCGGAGCTGATCGCCTGCTGCGACGACATTGCCTCCGGGCGCGACGGGCATTTCCCCGCCGAAATGTTCCGTCTGCCCTGCCACGCGGCCTTTGAGCCCTCGCACATCCCCACCTTCCGCAAGGACGGCGGCTGGGGCAATATATTTTATATTTGAAGGATGAATAGAAGCCCGGCTTCTTGACCATATATATTCATTATGCTCTGCTAAGCCCGCCTCGCCTGACGCGAAACCTGTTCGCATATCCGTTTCTTCTTTTAATTGAATATTAGTATTAATCGGATAGTAATAAAACGGACGTATGGCATGAGAACCATACGTCCGTTCTGTTGTGTTTAATGCGGTATTTTACTTCATCTGGCTGGCGGCGATGAGCGCGCGCTTTACCATGACCTTGGAGAGCTGAACCTTGTAGCTTGTGGACTCGAAGGGCTGCGCGCCGATAACGGCGGCTTCTCCGGCTTCCTCAGCAAGCTTCTCGTTTATTTCCTTGCCGGTGATAAGCTCCTCGGCCTTGAGGGCGCGATAGGGCTTCGGCGCGATGGCGTTGAGGCAGATGCGCGGCTTCTCCGTTCCGATAAGAACGGCGCAGTTGACAACCGGGAAGTCGATAGACTTACGGAAGGCAAACTTCACAAACGCGCTCTTCTCGCCGAGCTTGAGCTGCGGAACTCTGATCTCGGTGATAATCTCACCGGCCTCGAGGACGGTGCTGCTCGGAGTCTTTACGGTGAAGAAATCGTCGATATCGATTACGCGGCGGTTAGTAACGACCTGCGCTCTGAGGACGGTGAGCGCGGGGGCGAGATCGGAGGGATGGACGGCGTAGCAGGAGCAGGTCAGGCAGCGTCCGGCCTCCTTCGCGGCCTCCTCCTGAGTCGCGCTGAAGGAGTCTTCAACATCGATAGCGCGGTCGGAAAGGTCAACCTCGCGGAGCTTCATCTTGATGGTGTTGAGGATGCCCTGCGGGTCGGACTTGAGATAGTTGGTGCCGCAATCACATTCGCAGACGGCTTCGTCGACGCCGAGGTATCTGTTCATGCCGCGGGCTGCCTTGTGACCGTTGGCGATGGCGCGGATAACGGTACCCGGGCCGGTCGCCGCGTCACCGGCGGCGTAAATGCCCTTGCGGGAGGTCATAGCATCGTCGTTGATGTCGATAAGACCGCGCGGGCTGAGCTGAACCTTATACTTCTCGTCGAGGAAGGAAAGGTCAACCGTCTGGCCGACAGCCATGAGGATATTCTCGGCGGGGATGACCTGCTTCTCGTTTTCGTCGTACTTGGGGTTGAAGCGGCCCGTTTCGTCGCGGACGGAAACGCAGCGCTTGATTTCGAGGCCCTTGATCTTGCCGTTTTCTTCTACGACCTTGGAAAGACCCCAGGACGGCATGATGATGACGCCCTCTTCCTCAGCACGGGCAATTTCCTCGGGGCTCGCGGGCATTATCTCGCGGCTTTCGAGGCAAGCCATGGTGACCTTCTTCGCGCCGAGGCGCTTTGCCGTAATGGCAACGTCCATAGCGACGTTGCCGCCGCCGGTAACTACGACCTCGGAGCCTATTTTGCCTTCCATCCACTTCTTGACGTCAACAAGGAAGTCAAGGCCGAAGGTGGTGAGCTCCTCGCCGGCGAGACCGACGACGGGGCGCTTCCAGGTACCGGTGGAGTAGCAGACGCTGTCATACTGCTTTTCGAGCTCCTCGGGCATAACGTCCTTGCCGATGCGGACGCCGGTCTTGAACTCGATGCCCATTCCGGCGAGAGCCTTTATGAAGCGGCGGACGATGTCCTTCGGCAGACGGTAAGCGGGGATGGCGTACATGAGCATGCCGCCGGCTTCCTCCTTAACGTCGTATACCGTGACCTTGTTGCCCGCCTTACGCAGATAATACGCTGCGGAAAGACCGGCCGGGCCGCCGCCGACGATGGCGACGCTTCTGCCGTTCTCCTTCTCGGGAGCGGTGTAGAAGCGGTCGGCGTTATCAAGGATATAGTCGCCGAGGGTTCTCTCGACGCCGTTGATATAAACGCTGTCGCCAAACTGGCACTGGTTGCACTTGGTCTGGCAGGTGTGGGCGCAGATGCGTCCGGTGAGCATGGGCATGGGGTTGACCTTCATGATGATGCGGGCCGCGCCGTCCCAGTTGCCCTTGCGGATCTCGGCGTTATAGGCGGGGATATCGGTGCCCGCCGGGCATTCCTGCTGGCAGGGCGTGGCGTGAACCTTCGCGCCGCCCATGATGGAATGATAGCGGTGGTCGCCCTGCATGGCGAAGCACTCCGTGCCGCCCTTGCGGAGGCAGTCGAAGCGGTTTTCCGCCTTGCGGAAATACCAGCAGCGCGGAAGCTGGGAGATATTGCCGCCGATGGTGCCCATCTCGCGAAGATGCGGGGAGGCGACGGCCTTCGCCGCCTGAGCCAGCGCGACGAATTTCTCCTTGACTACGGGGTTTTCAGCGATATCGGCCAAGCGCGTGAGCGCACCGATTTTGAGCATTCCGCCCTCTTCCTTTATGTAATCGAGGCCGGGAATGGACTTGATGTTGACGACATACTCAGGGTATATCGGAAGAATATTGTCCTTAAGAGTGCCGAGAAGATCAGTGCCGCCTGCTATAAGATCGGCGTTGCCCTTTTCCAGAATGTGGGAGGCTTCTTCAAGGCTCTTGGCGTTTGTATGATAAAATGATTTCATATTATTTACCTCATGCCTTTCCTAAAGCTTTCAGAATTTTATCCGGGGTCGCCGGTGTGTCTACCCAGACGCCGATGGCGTTGTGGATAGCGATAATGAGCAGGTGAGTGTTCGCGAGAGAGTGGCTTATGCCGGAAGCGCCGTAGGCGGCGTTGCCGGAGCGCGTCTCGAGGAAGGTCTTCTCAACGTCGGGAACGTCGAGTATGGTCGGCTTCTTATAGTCGATCATGTTGTTCGTGAGGCGAACGCCGGTCTTCTCGTCGTAAACATACTCCTCGAGGAGCTGGCAGCCCTGCGAGAAATAAGCGACCTGGTCGATCTGGCTTTCAAGAGAGGTGGGGCGGATAACCTTGCCGGGGTCGGCAACCGTGCAGTAACGGAGGATTTCGACCTCGCCGGTATCCGTATCTACGGCAACCTCGCAGAAGAGGCTGTTCATCGTATCGAGCATTTTGCCCATGCCGGTGGACCATATGGACGCAGGCGGTCTTCCGGAATAGGTGGCGAAGATGTTCTCCTGAGTGGCCTCCTTGAGGGGAACGCCCTGAGAGGGGTCGGCCTTGAGGCAAACCATGCCGCCTATCATATCGCACTCCTCGGGCTTGTGACCCTTGAGCGGGTTGGGCGTCTGGGGCTTGCCGAAGCTGAACATGCTCGGAGGAGGCGGATTGTCCGCGTTTCTGATGGCCGCGGCAATAATCTTCTGCTTTAGGATATTGGCGCACTCCTTGGTGACCCAGGAGGATGCCGTCGTACCGTCGGAGCCGCCGCCGACGGGCGTGAACTTCTCGCGGTAATCGAAATCGATGGAGATATCCTCATATTCGAGGCCGAGCTCTTCGGCAACTACCATGGCGTTGCATTCAACGGCGAAAATACCCGTGCAGGGGCCCTGCGTGGGCATGTGGACGACGCCGTCGCGCAGCTCGAGCTTGCTGTCATAGCCGGAGAAGGCATGGCGCGGGCAGATCTGATAGCGGAAGCTGGCGCCGTGCATTCTGCCGTCCGGCAGCTTCTTGGTCCCGGCCTTGTGCCACTGCCAGTTCATGATCTTCTTGCCGGTCTCAAGGCAGGCCTCGAAGCTGGGAACGGGGTTGGGGTCCTCCTGAGAGGTGGGGCCGTGGAGGTTGAGCTTTGCTATATCGATGGGGTCCTTGCCGAGCTTTTCGGCGATGAGGTAGATGGCCATGGTGCCGGAGTCCCAGTTGAAGGGGCAGTGCTGGCCGGAAAGGTACATCTTGCCGCGGTTGGTGTCGACAACGTCCATCTGCTGGCGGATATCAAGGCATCTGAGCGTGTAGTAGGGGCCGTAACCCTGGTCCTGCGCGCCGCCGAATGCGGAAGAGCCGAGAGAACCGTTATCGTCTACGGAATAGTCGTCAATCGCGGTGATGAGGCCGTTATCGTCAAAGCCTACCTTCATGTACATATAACGCTCGTTCATGAGGAAGTCGAAGGTCTCCTCGCGGGTGTTCGCGCAGCGGACGGGTCTTCCCGTGCGGCGGGCGAGAAGCGGGGTGATCTCCTGGCTCTTTCTCATGCCCCAGTCGCAGTATTTACCGCCCTGGAAAAGGCCGGTCTGGATGGTCTTCTCAACGGGCATATGGTAAAGCTGAGCGATCTGCTCGCGGCGCTGAACGGCGCCCTCGATGTGCATATTCGGGCCTTCGCCGAGGTAGGGGTCATCCTCCCACCACGCGACGGACGCGGGCGGATTGGGGATATGGGAAGCGAAGGTGGGGAGCTTGAGCTGGTACTCTATAACGTTCTTGGACTCCTTGAGAGCCTTGTCAACGTCGCCCTGCGCGGTAACGACATGGGTGACATTGTGCTTCTTGGGCTCCTTCGGGCCGAACATGGAGGGCGGCTCCGGCTTGAGGCAGGTAAGAGGAGAATCGTCCTTCGCGGCCTCGAGGGTGTTGACGGAATGGGGCAGAACCTCCCACTCGATGTCGAGGTTGCGGAGCGCTTCCTCGCAGATATCCTCGTCCTCAGCCACTACGATAACGCCGACCTCGCAGCCTTCATAGTCCGCGTAATTGGTGAGGTAGGGCTCGGGAGGGCCGAAGCCTCCGCCGATGGAAAGCATATCGGGATCATCCCAGGTAACGACGTCGACGACGCCGGGGATGGCGAGAGCCTTTTCCTTATTAACGCTCAAAACCTTTGCGTGAGCATAGGGGCTGCGAAGGAACTTCGCGAAAAGCATGTTCGGAAGGACATAGTCGATACCGAACTTCGCAATGCCCGTTGCAAGAGCGTACGAAAGCTTGCCGGGAAGGTTATGCTTGCCTACGACTCTGAAATTTTCTCTTTGTCCGTTTACGCCTGCTATATCAGCCATGGTTTCACGCTCCTTCCGACATTACTTGTACCGCTTCCATGATAGCCTGAGCATGGCGCGGGTAGGTTCCGCAGATGCAGATGTTTCCGGCGAGAGCCTCGCGGATCTCCTGCTCCGTGGGATGCGGGTTCCTGTCAAGCAGGTTCTTTGCCGAAACGAGGAAGCCGGGCGTGCAATAGCCGCACTGCATGGCGTCCCAGCGGCAATAGGCGTCGATGAGGGGCTTCCACTTCGGGTTGGCGGCAATGCCCTCGATCGTCTCAATCTCCTTGCCCTCACACTCGACGGCGAGCATCTGGCAGGAAAGGACGGCTCTTCCGTCAACAATGACGGTGCAGGAGCCGCATACGCCCTTATCGCACATATGCTTGGCGCCGGTGAGGCCGAGGCGGAACTGGAGCGTGCGCTTGAGAGTCCAGTGAGGCTCAACAAGGAGCTCGCAGAGCTTGCCGTTGAGCTTGAGAGTAATCATAACGGGCGGAATTGAACCGTAATGATTTATCTCGTAATGCTCCTTCATGTCGGCATAGCTGGAGAACACCTGTCCGCAAAGCGGGCAGCGATACTCCGTGAGATTTGCGGGGATGGATTTGACCATATCCGATGCTTTCTGATGCGCCGTGTCGAGAGTGTAGGTGACCTGTTCACTCTCTTTGGTAGGCACACCGGTCGGTATAACTAATCCTCCAATCATTTCATATCCTCCTATATAATCAATTTACTAATAAACTAAATCCACATTCTGCAAGACATTTGCAGCGGCAAAAACGACATAGGTCAAATTATATTGTATCGCACAAGCCTTAGCTTTGTCAACAAAAGAGACCGCTTTATCCGAGGAAATATTTGTAGCTATTGCCGAGGCATTGGGGATATCCTGAAGGGAATTCTGCAAGCAGTATTTGCCTCAAAAGTATCCGATTCATTCTTAGTAAAGGGGAACATAAGGCAGCGGCACACTACCATCGAGGTAATGTGCCGATAACTCATTTATCTGCTTTGCAGACCAAAACAAGCTCTGCCGCCTGTAACGCAGGCACCCGGCGAGGGAACCGGATGTATCGAAAAACGGCAAGCCGCAAATGCGGCAGGTGCCGGATCTCGCAAGAAACGGCTCGGCGTATTGCGCGCCGGAGCTGATCGTTATTATGGGAAACGGGTCTTGATTTCCGGCTGTGATATTAAAATATGAAATGCAGCCGTGAAGTATAAGAAGATGTGCCGCATATAAAACATTCAGCGTTTAACTGATATGTGCTTATTTTATCAATAATGCGGCAAAAAGTCAACCAAACCCGGCAATATCCCGGTAAAAATATCAGTCATTACTCACCCATGCAGCCGGTACGGGAGAAGACAAAACCGTATCCGGCAGCATAGGTGGAGCACGCAAGGGGGTATGTGCGAAAGGAGTTACTTCGTTATCTCTTCAAATTCGTAATAATCTCCGGGCATCTTCTCGGCGAAGAGGATACGCTTATGGAATTTTTCGAGAGACGAACGGTGGCCTATGGAGATGAGGGTCGAATTCTTCATTCTATCAATAAGCATGGTGTAAAGCTCTTCCTCAGAGGGCTCATCCATGGAAGCCGTGGCTTCATCGAAGAAGAGGTAATCGGGATTATAAAGCAGGGCTCTTGCGATACCGACGCGCTGCTGTTCGCCGCCGGACAGGCGCATATTCCAGTGCGCGACTTCGTCGAGTCTGTCAACGAGGTTCGGCATGCCGACGTCGATGAGGGCCTGCTTGATTGCCTCGCGGTCATAGGTTCCGGCGGGCATCGGGTAGCTGACGGCCTCTTCAAGAGTACCAATCGGGAAGTACGGCTTCTGCGGGAGGACGATGATCTTCTTGCCCTTCGGCAGCTCAACGTCGCCCTTTCCGTAAGGCCAAATCTTGGCGAGGGCGCGGAATATCGTGGTCTTACCGGCGCCGGTGCGGCCCTTGATGAGTATCTTTTCGCCGCGGTTGATGACTATGTCCTTAGCGCGGATCTGGAACTTGCCGTTCGGGAGATAGACATCGAGATTATTTATCTTGATTCTGTCTTCGTCAACATCCTTGAACTTCATCTCGGTATGCTGCTCGATGTCTATGGTGTTTTCATAGTTCATGTTGAAGGCGTAAAGACGGTCGGTAACCGCGATGTAGGCCGCCATGCCGACGTAGTTCGTAACGAACCATTTGAGGCCGTTGACGACGTTCTGGAAGGCGGTGGCTATCTGCATGAAGGTACCGTAGCCGGGGATTGCGTTATAGAAGTAGTACGCGGGGCCAAGGAGAAGAGTGAACATCATCGCGTCGCCGTAAGAAAGGGCGAGGGTGGTGAAGGTCGTCTTCATGGTTCTGTCCATAACGCGGAAGGTGTTGACGACGGAATCACCGAAGATGGTCATCATGTGCTCATGCTCGACGTTTTCGCCGTGCAGAAGCGCTATCTGTTCGCTGCTCTCGCGGAATCTGACGAGAGAGAAACGGAAGTTAGCGTCGTACATCTGTTGGCTGTAGGTCAAGCGGGAGAGGGGCTTACCGACGAGATGGGTGAGGGTCGTCGTGATGAAGGCCCAGATAATCGAAATCACTATGAAGTAGCCGGGGAAGGACCAGTCCTTGCCGCCGAGCATGAGGGGAATCTTGAGGGAGAGGTCCCAGAGCATTACAAGGTATGTAAAGAGGGACAGAAGGTTCTGGACAAAGGAGAAGGAATACTGCCAGGTATACTGAATGAACTGGGTAATATCCTCAGTGATACGCTGGTCCGGGTTATCCGTTTCGTTGCCGGAAAGCTGCATCTTGTAGTGGATGCTGTTGTTCATCCAGAGGTTGAGGTAATGCGCCGTCATCCATCTTCTCCAGCGGACGGCTATCCACGATGAAATGTAGGTATTGAACGTGGTGGTGAAAATCGTTGCCGCGCCAACAAGGAGGAATACGAAAATCTGCTGTCTCCAGAGGTTGGCGTTCATGTTCGTAAAGGCGTTCTGCCAGTCTCTGTTCCAAATAACCATACGCACGCCGACGAAGTTATTCAGAACCATCATGCCGATATTGACAAGAAGAAGGAAGAAGCTTCCCCAGCGCTCCTCGGACTTTAGCCAGTACGGGGCAGCCATTTTCCAAATTCTTTTTACGACTTCGCTGAATTTTTGCTTTTTCATGCTGCTCTCTCCTCCTTACCGTATCGGGTTCTTGCGTCCGGCAAACTTGACGCCGCGGGACTTGATTTCTTTCTTCTGCGAATAGATTACGACACAGCCGAGAGGTATGGCGCAGCCGAGGCCGATGATAACGAGAAGGAGCAGGGACTCTCCGTCCGGGCCCTTGAATATCGGGTATTCGGCGCTGTGAATGGTGTTGATAGCCGCAAGGCCCTCGACGGTAACGATGCCCTCACGGTCGTTCGTTACGACGACCTCGAAGTAGCCCTTATCGTCCGTTCTTACGCCGTCGGTGGAAAGGAGGGAAGCCTCGGGGCTCGTGAGCGGGCTGCCGTCAGCGGCAAGCATGGCGGCGTTCGTGATGGGAGTGGTGCTGCCGTCAGCGTTAAGGATAAGAGCGTAACCGTAGGCGTTGCTTCCGTTTACATAGCAGGTAAGCGAAACGGCAACGGGCGGCTGGTCGGGGTTCGTGGAAAGAGCGAAGAGGACGTTATCGTCGTTATTGATCTTCGTGCTCATGTCGGTAACAAGCTTGCCGTTAACGACAATGAGGGGCTTGGCGTTGGTACCCCAGAACATATCGTCGCCGTAACCGTCGAGTCCGGCGGGATAATGCTGCTCGTGGAGGTCGACAATCAGCTTTTCAAGGGTTCTTTCCCCGCCCTTGCTGGGAAGAACAACAGGCTTTGCCTTGAGTTCGAGAATGCGGTTAAGGCTTACGGAAACGTATGCCGCCTCGACGCTCTCTATTTCCTCGTTGGCAGATTTAGCGGACTCAAGGACATTTATCGCCGCAAAGCCGCCGACCTTTA
>JAEEUX010000054.1 GCA_016290695.1 Oscillospiraceae bacterium | reverse complement strand
CACAAATCAGCTCCTTCAAAACTGCAAGCACCTTTAAGCGAGGCAGAATCGAGAGATTTTTGCTTCGACGAGCGATGACGGGCTGACGCCCGTCGAGCGAGAAGGGGCAAAAAGCACCAATTATGGCCGCTTAAAGGCGGTATGCGCTCGGCCCTTATCACCTTTAGCGCGAGTTCTCAAACGAGAGCCCAGCGAAGCGGGTCTCGTTTGAAGCGTGGCGACTTTGTCGACACGCTGAAAGCACCGGCTCATTGGCCGGTGCTTTTGCGTGATGTGGAGGGTCAGTCCTCGAGCATTTCGTCGAGAATGTCGCAGGCTGCCGTGGCGAAACCGGGGCAGCGTGTCCTGATAACGTCGAAGGCTTTGCTGGCCTCGTCGGGGTTTGAAACGTCAACACCCAGAAGCTCGCGGCATAAGGTGGAGCCGCAGCGCTCTGTGAATTTGTCCATGAACTGGTGTGCAAGCGCGCCGATGCGCTTTTTGCCGACGTCGTCTTTTTCCTCGCTGAAGCCGTACTTCATTCCGAGCGCCATCAGCGCGCCGGTGACGCAGCCACAGGTGCGGCCCATGCCGGAGATGCCGCCGCCGAACGCGGAAGCGACCTTGAGAAGATCCTCCTCCTCGGCGTCCAGCTCGTCGGCAAAATGAGAGAGAACTATCTGCGAGCAGTCAAAATTCTGCTCAAACATGCGGTAAGCCGCAGTTTCAACCGTCATTTTATCAGCCATAGCTAAAACCTCCTGTATTTGTAATCAATGTTACTTGCTTGCAATATACACCTATTAACCCATGAAGTCAATATGATATGCCTACGGCTCGGCGGTATATATGACGAGTGCCGTTTCCGCCGCGCCGTCCTCATAAAAAATCGAGGAAAAAGCGCCCTCTGCGTCGAGCTCATAAAACAGCTCGACGCTTATTTCGTAATGCGTTTCGCCGTCCTCGGAACGGACGGGGTCAAGCTCAGTGAGCTGAGAGGGCAGAACGCCCTCAATGGTGCATATCGCGCAGAAACTCTGCTTGTAGCCCAGCTCCTCATGATTCAGCGGTTTTTTTACCGCGTTCGAGTCCGCAAAGCTCGGCGCCTCGAAGCTTGACTTATAACTGTTTTCGCTTGTCGCGTAGTCGTATTCGGCGCCTGCTGCGGCGGGCGCCGTTTCCATATCATTTTCCGCTTCCGCTGCTTCGTCAAGCTCGACAAGCTTGTTTTCCGCAGCGATGGAGTTGGCGTTTCCGCGCGAGCTGAGCATCGAGGGATCCACTCCGTCCATTGCGGCCTCTGCCGAAGCTGTATTCATATCGGGCGCGGGGGCGGAATTGCCCATGCGGAACATATTGCCGGTGACGCTTTTTCCGCCGATGATTATCACCGCGAGAACGGCGGCAAGCGCCGTATAGCGCCCGTAAAGGTTGAGGAATCGCTTCACGCCCTTCGGGCGGCTTGCCTCGCTCATAACGAGCGACATTGTATTTTCCTTAAAGTTTTTCGGAACCTCTGCAAGACTGTCCGCAGCGGCGCCGCTTATCGCTGAAAAGGCCTCGTAAACTCTGCGGCAGGCTTCGCATTCCGCAAGATGGGCCTCCAGCGCTTCTTTATCGGCGTCGCTTATTTCGTTGTCCACAGCGGAGGATATAAGCTCTTGAAATTTTGTGCATTCGCTCACGCCGATCAGTCTCCTTTCATGATATTTGACGCAATTAATTAAGAAAAGTTTCCGCTGCGTCCAATCAGCTTTGCAAGATTAGAACGGGCGCGGAACAGCCGGGATTTGACCGTTCCTATATCAAGCTCCAGACAGCTTGATATCTCGGCGTAGGATAAGCCGTTTATCTCTCGCAAAAGGAAAACTGACCGCTGCTCTGCGCTCAGAGCGGCGACTGCCTTATCGAGCGCGGCGCGAAGCTCCTTACGTTCAAGCTCCGTTTCCGGGTTGTAACGGTAATCGGGCAGCTCAAGCTCGCGCTCCTCGTCCTCACCGTCCGAGACGGTGAGCGGGGTTTCCTGCCTGCGTTTGTTTTTTCTCAGGAAGTCAAGGCAGATGTTGGCGGTGATCCTATATAGCCACGAGCTGAAGCTGCTTTGCATTTTAAAGCCGGAAAGGGAGCGGAAGGCCTTTAAAAACGCCTCCTGCGCCATGTCATAGGCGTCCTCGGGATTAGCGAGCATTTTCAGCGCGAGGTTATAAACGAGTGTTTGGTTGGCTTCTACGAGCGGCTCAAAGGCTTCGGCCTCGCCTGATAACACTCTTTTGATTATTTCCGCTTCTTCTTCTCTCGTCACTTGATCACCTCCGTTCCATGCGGCCTCTGCGCGGGCTCAGCCCCGGCAAAGGTCGGCTTTTATATCTGCGGTTATTCTTCGAATATCGTCAAGAGTTTCTATCCTGGCGATTTGCGTTTTGTAGTAGGTCGCGTGGTGGACACCACGCAGGTACCAGTTGTAGTGCTTCCTTGCCTCGAGGCAGGCGATGCGCTCGCCCTTCATTTCAGCGGCGTATTCAAACTGCCATACCGCCGCGTCACAGCGTTCGGCAAGCGGGGGAAGGGGAGGGGCTTCCTCGCCGTTTAAAACGGCGGCGGCGCGCGTGAAGAGCCACGGGTTGCCCATGCTCCCGCGCCCGATCATCGCGAGGTCTGCGCCTGTCACACGCAGGATGCGCTCGGCGTCCTCCGGCTCAAAAATGTCGCCGTTTGCTATAACGGGGATGGTGACGGCTTTTTTTACAGCCGTGATTATGTTCCAGTCTGCTGCGCCGGAATACATCTGCGCGCGCGTCCTTCCGTGAACGGCAATTGCCGCGGCTCCGTTTTCTTCCGCGATCTGCGCTATCTCCACGGCGTTGACGCTGCCCTTATCCCAGCCCTTGCGGATTTTCACCGTTACGGGCACGGGGGAAGCGTCCGCCACGGCGCGGACGATGCGCGCGACGAGCTCGGGCGAACGCAGAAGGGCGCTGCCGTCGCCGTTTTTGACTATCTTGCCCGTCGGGCAGCCCATGTTTATATCGATTATGTCGCAATGGCTTATGTCGTGCGCTTTTACCGCAGCGGCGGCGAGAATTTCCGGTTCGCTGCCGAATATCTGCGCCGAAAGCGGCGCGTCGCCCTTACCGCGCTCAAGGAGCGCTCTGGTTTTGCCGTCCTGATACATTAGCGCCTTGGCGCTGACCATTTCCGTATATGTAAGAGCCGCGCCGCATTCCATGCACAACGCTCTGAACGCGGCATCCGCCACGCCCGCCATGGGCGCCAAAACGAGGCGGCCTTTTATTTCTACGTTACCTATCTTTACCATGCTATATCAAGCCCGACGGGGCAGTGATCCGAGCCGAGGATCTCGCTGCAAATATACGCCTTGCTTACCTTGCTGCGGAGCCTGTCAGAAATAAGGAAATAATCTATGCGCCAGCCTACGTTCCTTGCGCGCGCGCCGGCGCGGTAGCTCCACCATGAGTAGGCGTTTTCAAGCTCCGGGTAGAGCAGACGGAAGGAGTCTGTAAAGCCGGCGGCGATGAGCTTGTCCATCTCCGCGCGTTCCTCGTCCGAAAAGCCGGGGTGGCCGCGGTTCGCCTGCGGGTTTTTAAGGTCTATTTCCTTGTGAGCGACGTTGAGGTCGCCGCATATAATGACGGGCTTTTTCGCGTCGAGCTCCGTAAGATAATTTCGGAAGCTAAGTTCCCAGTCAAGACGGTAATCGAGCCTTTTCAGCTCGTCCTGCGCGTTGGGGACATAGCAGGTGACAAGGTAAAAATCCTCGTATTCAAGCGTTATGCAGCGGCCCTCGCGGTCAAATTCCGGCAAACCGAGCCCTTTTTGAACGGAAATCGGCTCATGCTTTGCGAAAATTGCCGTTCCCGAATAGCCTTTCTTTTCGGCAGAGAACCAATACTGGCTGTATCCCGGGGTGTCAAGCTCTATCTGGCCCTCCTGGAGCTTCGTCTCCTGAAGGCAGAAAAAGTCCGCGCCCATAGCGAAGAAAAAATCGTCAAAGCCCTTCTGGCGGCAGGCGCGCAGGCCGTTTACGTTCCATGACAGAAATCTCATTTATCATTCTCCCAGCTTTGCCACGCAGCGGTTTATCGGAAGACCCTCCGCGTGGAATTTGGCTTCGTAATCCGTCATTATCCCGACGGGGCCGTTCTCGTGAAGGTTGCGCGTCACCTCATGCAGCGTGAAGCCGCATTCGGCGAACTGTTCGAGCGAGTATTCAAAAAGCGGGAGGTTGTCCGTCTTGAAATGAATCTCTCCGCTGCTTTTCAAAACCTCCTTGTATATTGCCAAAAAGCCGGGGGAGGTTAGACGGCGCTTCGCGTGGCGCTTTGTGGGCCACGGGTCGCAGAAATTTATGTAGATGCGGTCAAGCTCCTGCGGCGCGAATATTTCGCGCAGACGCTCGGCGTCCGCGTCGATGAAGCGGACGTTATCGAGATTTGCCGCCACGGCCTTCTCCATTGCCATGATCATCGCATCCGGAACCTTCTCCACGGCGACAAGGAACATATCCGGGTTAGACGACGCCGTCCCCGCGGTAAAGCTGCCCTTGCCACAGCCAAGCTCGGCGCAGAGTATATTGTGCCCCGCAAAGGCGGCGAGCCATTTGCCGCAGTAAACCTCCGGCTCCTTTATCAGCACCCCTGCAGCCTTTTCCATCCGCTGGGGAAGATTTTTCTTTTTTCTCATTCTCATTGTAGAAATGCACCTCTTCTCTTGATGATAACACAACGCTTCGCGCTTTGCCAGTTATTTTTGAATTTGAGGGCACAAAATGAGTTTTGAAAGGCGCAAATATGTAGAAACTGCGCTCGGATAACACCTTTGTGAGGCATGACTATATGGCACGGTAAAAAATTATGAAATTTTTTTAAAGAATAGTATTGCAATTGCTCTGCTTTAATCCTATAATAAAAAACGTAGTGGGGGAAAGTGTCACAAAATGAAACGAAAAACCACGAAAAAGGGGGCTGAGCGTCTTGACAGGTAAATACGATCACAACCTCGACGCGAAGGGCCGCCTTATCGTTCCCGCCGGCATCCGCAAGGAGCTTGGCGACGCCTGCTACGTTACTCTTTCTTTTGAACACTGCCTCTGTATCTATTCAGAGGAGGCATGGGCTGCTTTTCAGGATAAGGTGAACGCCCTCCCGCAGACGCAGACGCAGGGTCTCAGAGTGCTCTTTGCAAACACCGCAAGATGCGATTTCGACGCGCAGGGAAGAATTCTCGTTCCGCAGGCGCTGAGAAACTTCGTGGGCCTCGGCAAGAACGTCACCATAATCGGCTTTTCAAACCATGCCGAGATTTGGGACAGCGATGAATACGCCGAGATAGAGAAAAAATCACTAAGCCTCGATAATCTTGCCACGATATGGAAGGATCTTCGTATATGAGCGGGGAATTCAGGCATGTTTCCGTCCTTTTGAACGAGTCTGTAGAAGCGCTCGCGATAAAGCCCGGCGGCGTTTATCTCGACGGGACACTCGGCGGCGCGGGGCATTCCTTTGAGATCGCAAAGCTGCTCACTACGGGCCGCCTCATTTGTATAGACAGAGACGAACGCGCGATAGAGAATGCGAAAACGCGTCTTGCACCGTTTATGGACAAGGTCACGCTCGTTCAGAATAATTTCGATATGCTTGCCGATATCCTCGATGATTTGGGCATAGCCGCCGTGGACGGTATGCTTTTTGATCTCGGTGTTTCCTCCCCACAGCTTGATGATGCGTCACGGGGTTTTTCCTATATGGAGGACGCGCCTCTTGATATGAGAATGGATGAGAATGCGCCGCTTACGGCTTACTCCGTCGTGAACGAATGGGACGAGCGAGAATTGAAACGTATTTTTTATGAATACGGTGAGGAACGCTATTCTCCCGCCATCGCCGCCGCAATAGCGCGCAAACGCGAGAATAAGCCGATAGAGACGACGCTGGAACTTGCCGACATAATAAGAAGCGCCATGCCGCCGGCCGCGAGAAAAGAAAAACAGCACCCCGCAAAGAGGTGCTTTCAGGCAATAAGAATTGCAGTGAACGATGAACTTGGCAGCATAGAAAGAATGCTCGCCGCCGCCCCGGACAGGCTGAACGCAGGCGGCAGGCTCGCCGTCATAAGCTTTCACTCACTTGAGGACAGGCTTGTAAAGAACGCAATAAGAGCGAGAGAAAAAGGCTGCACCTGTCCGCCGGATTTCCCGGTGTGCGTATGCGGCTTTAAGCAGACGCTAAGACAAATCGGTAAACCCATAACAGCAGGAGAAGCGGAGCTTGAGGCAAACCCGAGAGCAAGAAGCGCGAAGCTCAGAGTTGCCGAACGAGTATAAGGAGAAAAACCATGGACGCAAGATACGCTGACGATCTGTTCTTCGGAGAAGAAGAGTATATAGATTATGGCGCTTATGGCAACGCCGTCCCAAAGCCGCTTCCCAAGGAGGCGCCGGAGGTTTATGAAAGACCGAAGGAGAATGCGGCGGTCCGCACTGTGCCGAAAACCGCCCCGAGAGCTTACGTATCTCTCCTGGCAGTCGTTGGCTTTGTATTCATCGTTATTCTTGAGATGATAGTGGTGGTCTCTTTCGTTAAGCTTACGTCTATTTCAAGCGACATTTACGAATTGAACGAGCAGCTGACGGCGCTTGAAAAGGAAAACAAGGCGCTGACTATTGCCTACGAAAGCACCTTCAAGCTTGAAGCGATAGAAGAATACGCCGAAAATATCCTTGGTATGGAAAAGGAAAGTCTCGGACAGGTCAAGTATCTTGACAGTCAGTATGAGGACCATGCCGTAATAGTTGGGGACGGCGTGGAAAGCGGAAGTATTTTGACTAAGGTGAAAAACTTCTTCAAAGGCTTTGCAGAATATTTTTAAAATTCCCCCAATATAATTAGCCTCGGAGGGGAACGGCATTGAAAGGGAAAAACAATGTGATAAAAATGCCTGCGCCGGAGCGCAGCATGATACGTCGAACACAGTTCCTTATGGCTGTGTTCGGCGTTGTTGCGTTTATTATACTTGGCATAAAGCTTTATCAGATACAGATAATAGACCATGAGCGCTACGAAAGCGCCGCCATAGAGCAGCAGCTTCGCGACACGACGGTTACAGCCGTGCGCGGAACGATATACGACAGAACAGGAACCGTTCTTGCCATGAGCGCTTCGGCTGAAAACGTCTTTATCAGTCCCGCGGAACTTATAAAGTATGACGAAAATCCATCCGAAATTGCCTCAACTCTTGCAGAAATCCTCGGAGTGGAATATGATACGATAATGAAAAAATGGGATAATACCGCTTCGTGGCACGAAACGATAGCCCAGAAGGTGGACGATGCGACGGCGAGCGCCGTCAGAAGCTACAAGAACGAAAAAGACCTCAAAAGCGTCCATCTTGAACCGAGCTCAAAACGCTATTACCCTTACAGTACGCTCGCATCGCAGATAATCGGCTTCGTCGGAACGGATAACTACGGCCTTGAGGGTATCGAAGCCGTTTACAACAATTATCTCGAGGGCGTAAACGGAAGAATAGTCCGCGCAACGACGGAAAACGGCGTGGATATGCTTTATCTCGGCTATGAAAACTATTATGATGCCTCGGACGGCGACAGCCTTACCCTCACGCTCGATTCAACCATTCAGTATTACCTTGAAAAGAATCTTGCGCAGGCCATTGAGGATTACCAGCTTGAAAACGGAGCAATGGGCATAGTTATGGACGTTAAGACCGGCGCTGTGCTCGGCATGTCGAGCCTCCCGGACTACGACCTCAACAACTTCTTTGCGGTAAATGAAAACACAGTCGCCAAATACAAGGAACAGCTTGAAAGCAAGGAAATAACCGAGGAGGAATATGACGCTGCGATAAATGCCGCCCTGCTCAAGCAGTGGCGCAACAGGATAATAAGCGATACCTACGAGCCGGGCTCCACGTTTAAAATCATTACCCTCGCGATGGGGCTCGAGGAAGGTGTTATCAGCGAAAATGACGAGTTCTTCTGCGGCGGCAGCATCGAGGTAAAGGGCCGAGCGGACGACCCGGTCCATTGCTGGAGTGACGGCCACGGCAGCCAGACGCTTGCCGAGGCGGCGCAGCATTCCTGCAACGTCGCGTTCGTTAATATCGGCCTGAGAATGGGTGAAAAGCGCTTTTATGACTACGTTGAGTCCTTCGGCTTTTTCGATAAAACGGGAATCGACCTTTACGGCGAGGGCAGCAGCATCTGGTGGCCCCGCAGCGTGTTTGAAGACCCGAACAACTATTCTCAGCTTGCGGCGGCTTCCTTCGGACAGACCTTCAACATCACGCCCATCCAACTCATTACGGCGGTGAGCGCCGTGGCTAACGGCGGCTACCTCATGGAGCCTTATATAGTAAGCCGCATCACCGACTCTGACGGAGAAATAATAAGCTCGCACGAACCGAAGGTGGTTCGCCAGGTTATCAGCGAGGAAACAAGCAAACGTGTGTGCAGCATCCTTGAATCCGTCGTCGGTTCCTCCGGCGGCACGGGCAAAAACGCCTACGTTGCTGGTTACCGCGTAGCCGGTAAGACCGGTACTTCCGTAGATACCATTGCCGAAGCAAGCGGCGAAAAGAAGTATAAGGTTTCGTTTATCGGCTTTGCCCCGGCGGACGACCCGCAGATCGCCGTACTCGTTATTCTGGATAGCCCCAGCCGTTCATCCGGCATATACATAAGCGGCGGCGTTATGGCCGCGCCCGTAGTGGGCAAGATAATGAGCGATGTTCTCCCGCACATAGGCGTTGAGCAGGAATTCGGCGCAGGCGAGAATAAGCTCGTGGGAGTAAAGGTGCCGAACGTGAAGGGCCTTGGCCTTGTCGAAGCGAAGCAGCGTCTTACGGAGCTCGGTTTCGAGGTCACGTTCAGCGGAACGCAGGATACGATAACCGACCAGGCACCTATGGCGAACGTCACCGTCGCCGAGGGCTCGACCATTATCCTCTATGCGGGTGACCCGAAGCCCACGGACACGGTTACGGTTCCTAACCTCAGCAACATGAGCTTTAAGCAGGCAAGAGCGGTATTGCAGCAGGACGGCCTGTTCCTCAAGAGTACGGGCGTAGCCCCGTCAGACTCCCGTACCATCGTTGTTGCCGGACAGGGAACCTCCGCCGGAAGCAGCGTTTCCTTCGGTTCGGTGGTTCAGGTTACACTCATAGATAACGATACTTCAATCATGGAAAGCGTAGGATGATAGTAAATGAAGCTTGAAAAGCTTTTGACAAACGTGAAAACGATAGATGTGCGCGCGCCGCTCGATACAGAGATAACGGACGTAGTTTACGATTCGCGCAAGGCTGCCCCCGGTTGCCTCTTCGTTGCCGTGGAGGGCTATGAAACGGACGGACATAAATACATAGCTTCCGCCATAGAAAAGGGCGCTTCGGCTGTGCTTTGCATGCATAAGCCGGACACGGACTGTCCCTATGTAATATGTGAAAATACGCGCTCAGCGCTGCCTTACGCCTCCGCCGAGTTCTTCGGCAGACCCGCAGACAGGATGAAAATGATAGGCGTTACGGGAACGAATGGCAAAACCACCGTAACGAACCTTATTAAAGAAATTTACGAAGCTCTCAGCGGCAAAAAATGCGGTCTTATCGGGACAAACCGCAATATGATAGGCAGCCGCGAGCTCGATACCGAGCGCACTACGCCGGAATCGAGAGACATGCAGGAGCTTTTCGCGGAAATGGAAAAGGAAGGCTGCGCCGCAGCCGTTATGGAGGTTTCCTCTCATTCGCTTTTCCTCGACAGAGTTGCAGGGATAGATTACAGCGTCGGCTTATTCACGAATCTTACGCAGGATCATCTTGATTTCCACAAGACGATGGAAGCATACTGTGACGCGAAGGCGATACTATTTAAAAACTGCCGCGTCGGTGTAGTAAATGCGGACGACGAGTGGACGCCGCGCCTCACCGCGGGCGCAGGCTGCGAGCTGATTAGTTATTCGGCAAAGCCCGACGGCGGCGACCTGTTCGCGACCGATATTAAATACAGCGCCGAAATGGTAGAGTTTACGGCGAATTACTGCGGTGAAACGGCGGACACGGTCCTGCACATCCCCGGACGCTTCTCCGTTTATAACGCGATGGCTGCAATGGCGGGATGTCTCGCGCTCGGTTTCCCGCTCGGCGACATTGCTGCAGAGCTTGCAAAATGCTCCGGCGTGAAGGGCAGGGCGGAGGTCGTGCCTACGGGGCGGGATTTTACCGTCCTTATCGACTACGCGCATACGCCGGACGCTATCGAAAACATACTCAACGCCGTAAAAGCCACGGCGAAGGGCCGCGTAGGCATCCTTTTTGGCTGCGGCGGCGACAGAGACCGGACGAAACGCCCGAAAATGGGCGCAAAAAGCGCCGAGCTTGCCGATTATGTAATAGTAACCTCGGATAACCCCCGCACGGAGGAACCGCAGACGATAATAGACGATATCCTCGAGGGCATGAAGAACACGAAAACGCCCTATACAGTCATCCCTGACAGACGCGAGGCCATAGCCTATGCGCTCAAAAACGCGCAGCCCGGCGATACGATAATACTCGCCGGAAAAGGGCACGAAACCTATCAGATAGTCGGCAAAACAAAGCACCACATGGACGAAAGAGAAATCGTCGCGGATGCGCTGAAAGCCATATACGGCTGATAATTCCTTGAAAATCTATCCCGAGGTGGAGAAGCACAAATGATAAAAGAGTTTGTTATTTCCTTTGTCGCAGCGTTCGGGCTGACGGTTCTGCTCGGCTTTATCGTGATACCCCTGCTGAGGAAGCTTAAGGCGGGGCAGAGCATTAAAAGAAACGGCCCCGTATGGCATCTCAGCAAGGAAGGGACACCTACGATGGGCGGAATAATGTTCATTGCGGCGATGCTCGTCGTGGTTGTAGCTTTCGGAGTGAGAAATGCAATTAACGGAAGCTGGGCGCTTGCGGCGGTTTATATCTTCGCGCTCGTCTATGGCTGCATCGGCTTCGTGGACGATTTTGCTAAGGTTAAGAAGCACGGAAATGAGGGGCTTACCGCGCTGCAAAAGTTCCTTTTGCAGCTTGCCGTGGCGGTTGCTTTTGTGATGCTTCTGCGCTATCTCGGTTATCTCAGCCCCAATGTGTATATCCCGTTTTTTAACGTGAGTTACCCCATCCCGGAGCCGGTGTATCTCGTTTTCGCTGCATTCGTAATTGTTGGAACGGTAAACTCAGTGAATATTACCGACGGCGTAGACGGCCTTGTGAGCGGCGTGAGCATACCCGTCGCGGCAGCCTTTGCCGTTATAGCCTACATTTGGAATATGCCGGAGCAGGGCATTTTCGCTTCTGCGCTTCTTGGCGGACTTGCGGGCTTCCTCGTTTTCAATTTCCACCCGGCGAAGGTGTTTATGGGCGACACGGGCTCGCTTTTTCTCGGCGGCGCCGTCTGTGCCCTTGCTTTTGCCTTTGATATGCCGCTCGTGCTTATTCCGCTTGGAATAGTATATATTCTCGAAACCCTTTCTGATATAATACAAGTGGGCTATTATAAGCTCAGCCATGGAAAACGAATATTCAAAATGGCACCGCTGCATCATCATTTTGAAAAAAGCGGATGGAGCGAAGAGAAGGTGTTCACCGTGTTTTCGTCGGTGTCTCTGATTTTCGCGGTTATCTCCGTGCTCGGCGTTATGAATAGATACGCGTTCTGATATCTTATATGATCACAACGATGAAGGGAAGTGAGCAAATTGAAAATGGACGAAACTTCCAAGCTCGGAGCTCTGA
>JAEEUX010000053.1 GCA_016290695.1 Oscillospiraceae bacterium | reverse complement strand
GAAAGCGTCGCGGAAACGCGGCCGTGATTGAGCGCGGCGAAGAAGGCCGAGGCGAAAAGATTGAAGCCGGAGATAAGGTAGCAGAGCGAATAGAGGCGCAGGGCGCGCTTGCTGAGCGCAAGAAACTCTTCGTCGTAGCCCGCGAAAATCCCGGCGAGCGTCCCCGAGAAAATCTCCGCGAGCGCCGTGAGGATAAGCGCCGCGCAGCCGATGAAAACGAGACTTTTCCGCAAAAGGCTCCTGAGCTCGTCCTTGTCGCCCGCGCCGTAATGGAAGCCGACGACGGGGGAAATGCCCATCGAGTAGCCGAGGTACACCGCCGAGAACACGAAGCCGAGGTACATGATTATCCCGTAGGCCGAAACGCCGTACTCGCCCGCCATGCGAAGAAGCTGGAAGTTATAGGCCATATTCACTATCGCGAAGGAGATATTCGACAGAAACTCCGCCAGGCCGTTGCTCGCCGCCTTGCCAATGTCGCGCAGGCTCCAGTTCGCCCTGCCGAGGTGCAGCAGCGAGGAATTCGGCGCGCAGAAATAGATAAACGGGCCGATGCCGCCGATGCACTGGCCTATGCAGGTCGCCGCAGCCGCGCCTACGACGCCCCAGCGGAAGAGGCCGACGAAGAGCGCGTCGAGGATGATGTTCGTAACGCCCGCGCAGACTGTGAAGAGCAGGCCTAGCTTCGGGCGCTCCGCTGTGACGAGAAAGCTCTGGAAGGTGAATTGCAGCATGAAGGCGGGCATGGTTATGAGGAATATCCTGCCGTATCTTATGCAGATTTCGAGCATTTCACCCTCCGCGCGAAGAAGCTTCGCCACGGGCTCGAGCGTCACCTCGCCAACCGCGGCGAAAACCGCGCCGAGTATGAGCGCGAGGTACACAAGCGTAGAAAAGACCTGCCGCGCGTGCTCGTTGCTGCCGCTGCCGAGCAGGCGCGAAACGAGCGCGCAGCCGCCCGTCCCGAGCATGAAGCCGACGGCGCTGAAAAGCATGAGGTAGGGGAAAATGAAGTTCACTGCGGCAAAGGCCGTCTCGCCCGCGAAGTTGGATATAAAAATGCCGTCCACGACGCTGTAAATCGACGTAAAAAGCATCATAATCATCGAGGGATAGGTAAAGCGCAGGAGCTTTGAGTAAGTAAAATTGTCCGAAAGCTGGATTTTGTTTCTGTTCTTAGCCATGATTCATTCCTTGCAATATCATTATGTTGTCGAATTGTATTATGCCCCAGTTTAAGGATTATGTCAATACGCGAGGCGCTGACGGATGATGCGTTTGCCGCCGCAGAGACAAAACGCGCCTGCGGCAAAAACACCGCAGGCGCATCAAATCATTCACTTCTTTTAATTGTCGGGGCTGCGCGATGCTCAAAGCTCAGGGGGCTTTTCCTCGTCCGTTATGTAAAGCTCATAGGCGAGGGAACCGTCCTTGTACATTTCGATCATCTGGTCGCGCATACAGGTGGGGAACTGCTTGAGCGCTTTGTGGAAGGTTATGCACCTGCGGCAGTTGCCGAAGAAGGGGCAGTGCTTGTTCCAGCAGTTGCATTTCATCTTCGCGGCGTTTTTGCCGCATTTCATGGCGCGGAACACATCGCCTCTCATCTTGCGCGGCGGCTGGCGGCGCCACTTGTCCGGGTCCTCCTGCGCGAGCAGGTCGGGCAGCTCCTCATCGTCCGAATCATCCGGCATCGGGAACCCGCCCATCGGGGGCAGCTTTGAGGGGTCGAAATCCTTCATCATCTCCGGGTCAAAGGGCGGCATTTTCGAGGGGTCGAAGTTCTTCATCATCTCCGGGTCGAAGGGCGGAAGCTTTGAGAAATCAAAGTCCTTCATCTTCTCCGGGTCGAACGGAGGCATCTTCGAGGGGTCAAAGCCCTTGAAATCGGGCGCCGCGCCCTCTCCTTCTTTTTCCGGGGTTTTTGCTTCTTCTGACATTTTGTTCCTTTCCGCCTGAAGCCGCCGCAGGAGGGCACTTGGCCCACGAGTGACAGTCAGGCTTTCTATTATTTCAATTTATATATAAATTTACCATAACTGAATTCATTTTGCAAGTATAAAATAGCAATTTTGTCAATTATCTTATTTAAGAATAATGCATCATATAAAACTGCGCCGCTCTTGCAATAAAGCGGCGCATGTGCTAATCTCATTGCATGGCGATACTGAAAAAGGAGGGGTGCATTTTGAAAGAATTTCTTGACAGACTATTCGCGCTTGCGGAGCCGGAATACGCCGAGTTTCAGGCAAAGCTCACGCCGAACCTCGCGCGCGAACGCTTCATAGGTGTGCGCGTCCCGCTCCTGCGCGCGCTGGCAAAGGACGCCAAAAGCAGCGCCGAAGCCGCGGAATTTCTGCGGGAGCTGCCCCACGCTTACTACGAGGAGGACATGCTCCACGCCATGCTCATAAACGAAATAAAGGACTTCGGCAAATGCGCCGCAGCGCTCTCGGCCTTCCTGCCATATATGGACAACTGGGCTGTCTGCGACTGCTGCAACCCCGGCGTTTTCAAAAAGCAGCACACAGCGCTCCTGCCGCTGGCGAAACGCTGGGCGCAGTCGGAAGCGACCTACACGCGCCGCTTCGGGCTGAACATGTTCATGAAGCATTTTCTCGACGCGGATTTTGACCCGTCGCTGCTCGCGCTTGCGGCGTCGCTTCGCAGCGAGGAATATTATGTAAACATGATGACGGCCTTTTATTTCGCCACGGCGCTGGCCAAGCAATGGGACGCCGCCTTCCCCTATATCGAGGGACGCCGCCTCGACAAATGGACGCACAACAAGACCATACAGAAGGCGATAGAGAGCTGGCGCATAACGGACGAGCAAAAGGCGCTCCTGCGCGCATTGAAAATATAAGGCAGCACCGCATAATTCCGGTGCTGCCCTAAGTTTTTGAAATACAAAAATGTTTCAAAAATTTGCAGTGCCTTACAAAAAGTCGGATTTACAGTACCTTGCCTTTGATATTTCGCTCAAGCGTCTGATAAAGCAGGCGCGTGTCTATCGGCTTCACGATATAATCGTTCATGCCGCATTCCTTCGCCTTGGCTATGTCGCCGGCAAAGGCGTCCGCCGTGAGCGCAATAATGGGAACGGTTTTCGCGTCCGTTCTCTTGAGAGCGCGGATTTCCTGCGCCGCTTCAAAGCCGTCCTTTTCCGGCATTTTTATGTCCATGAGTATAGCGTCGTAGGTGCCGGGCTCCGACGCTTCAAAGGTGGCAACGGCGTCGTCCCCGTTCATGGCGCAGTCCACCTCCAGGCCCGCGGAATTCAAAAGCTCCAGCGCGAGTTCGGCGTTCAGCTCGTTATCCTCGCAGAGAAGCACGCAGTTGCCCGTGAGGTCAAATTCTCCGCGCAGAACGCTGCTCTTTTTATACATCTTTCCGGAAAGCTCCATCATGATATTGAAGATGGTGGACTGGAATAGCGGCTTTGCCAGAACCGAGTCCGCTCCGGCGGCATAGGCTTCGTTTCTGATATCGCTGTTATCATAGTCGATAACAGCGGCAATATGCAGAGGCTTGTCCCCCGCGGTATAGCGCAGGCTTTCAACGCTTTCCGCAATATCCTCCTCGGCGCAGGTCCAGTCGGCAAAGCAGAGCCCGAAGCTCGAGCCGTCTTCCTCCGCCTCTTTAATCGCAGCAACGGCCTTCTCCGTGCTTTCCACGCAGGTAAAATCCGCACCGACTCGTTTAAGTATCTCGCAAACGCTGTTTCTCGTTTGATTATCAAGCCCTATCATAAGAATGCGAAGCACGGTGAGCGACTCGCACATGGAATCGTCCGCCTCGGACGCTATGACGAACGGGACGGTAGCCGTAAGCGTAGTCCCCTCGCCGGGAACGCTGCGGGCGCTCAGATCTCCGCCCATGCGCTCGATGATCCGCTTTGTCGCCGCGAGAGAGAAATCTATCTTCGCGCAGCCGGTGATATCCCAAAGCTCCTCAAGCTCTTTTTCCGTAAAGCCGCAGCCGTTATCCTTCATCGCGAGCTGGAGCATAACGTTAGATCGGTCCATGCGCGTCTGCGACACGCTGAGCTCTATTTTGCCGCCCGGCTGCGACGAAGCAAGCGCGAAATTGAGCATGGAGAAAAGAGCCTGGTTGAGATGAATACTGTCGCCCAAAAGTTCTTCGTCCGCCTCGTCCTCGAAGGACACGGAATAATCTACGCCGTCGTCCCTGCACTGGTTGGAGAAATCGAAGGATATGGAGGAAATAAACAGCTTAAAATCAAAGCGCGAATTATATGCCGGCGGCTCATCATCCAGCACGGCGGAAAATTCCTCCACGCTGCTGACGATGTTAACGAGCATCTGAGAGGCAAAATCCATCTTGTTGACGCACTCAAGAACCTCGTCCGGATTATTGCGGCAGTTTTTTATTATCGTGGCAAGGCCGCTTATGGAGTTGAGAGGCGTGCGTAGCCTGTGAGAAAGGTGCGCCACATAGCGCTTCCATTTTTCATTCTCCTGTCTGAGCCTTTCGTTTTCTTCTTTAAGTTTTTTAACAGTCAGTTCGTTTTTTCCCATTTAAATCGCTCCCTGCACTTATTGCAATGTCTGAAACCGATTTCATTACGAAAGTTTTCTTAATATGGCTGTTATTTCGTTATATATTTTCTCCGCGTTTTCAAAGGCGCGCTGTGCGTCCTCGGGTCGGTTCTCCTTGAGGCAGGTCTCCGTCTCAAGCGCGGCCTTCTGCAGCGGAACGAGGCCGAGATTTGCCGCGACGCCCTTCACGGAATGCGCGCTCTTGGCTTTAAGCTCGTTATCCGCGCTCTCCATGGCGCTTTTCAGGGCGGGAAAGGTGGCGTCGTCTATGAATTTTTTCAAGAATTTTTTGTAAATAGCTTCGCTTCCACCCAGGCGTTCGAGCGTTCCCGTAACGTCCACCCCGAGAGAAACGAGCGCGTCCAGTACAGCTTTTTCCATAAACATGCACCCTCCTTTGGATACTTTTCCATACTTATTATACAATATGATTTCATAAATTGCACCCTCATTTACAGTCTTTGAAAAATTTTGTTTATTTTTGCCTTTTGCTGCTTGCATTTTTGTTCTATTAGCTAAAAACGCCCGTCCGTTCATTCTCATTTTTACCATTTTATTCCGAATAAGTTGCAATTTTTTCATTTATGTTATATAGTAAGTAATAATAACTGCTGGCTGTATGCAGCGGAAGAAATTCCTGTAAAGGACTGATTTTCCTTGAAGATAATCATAGCGGGAGACGGAAAGGTGGGCGAAACGCTTACCCGCCAGCTAAGCGCCGAAAACTGCGACCTCACCATCATAGACTCAAATCAGCGCGTGCTGGAATCGAGCATAGAGCGTTACGACGTTATTGCCGTTCAGGGCAACTGCGCGGCAATGGATGTTCTCAAGCAGGCGAACATTCAGGAGGCGGACCTTCTCATCGCCGTTACGAACGCCGACGAGGTGAACCTGCTCTGCTGCATGACGGCGCACGGTCTGAACCCCTCCATCCACACAATAGCCCGCATCAGAAGCCCCGAATACGCCGAGCAGATTTATTCCATGCGCGATCTTTTCGCGCTCTCCCTCGCAGTGAACCCGGAGCGTCAGGCGGCAACGGAGATTGAACGCCTGCTGCGTTATCCCGGCTTCCTCAAGCGCGATTCCTTCGCGCGCGGCAAGGTGGAGATAGTCGAGCTTAGAGTGGACGAAACGAGCCGCATAAAAAACAAATCGCTCATCGAGCTCAATTCTATCGTCGGCTGCCGCGTCCTCGTCTGCGCCGTTTTGCGCGACGGAAGGGCGATAACCCCGTCCGGCAGCTTCATTCTGCGCGAGAATGACCGTATCTTCGTCACCGCGCCCTCGAATAACCTTGAAATCCTGCTCAAAAGTCTCGGCATCCTCACGAAAAAGGTAAGCCGCGTGCTGATAGTCGGCGGCGGCAGGATCAGCTATTACCTGGCTAACCAGCTCGAAAAGAGCGGCATATCCGTTTCCATCATCGAAAAGGACAGGGACCGCTGCGTCGAGCTGGCTAACCTCCTGCCCTCGGCATGCATAATAAACGGCGACGCGAGCGACCAGAACGTCCTCAACAGTGAGGGCATAGAAAGCTGCGATACAATGATATCCCTAACAGGGCTCGACGAGCTGAACATCCTCGCCTCGCTCTATGCCGACCACCACGGCGTGAAGCAGATAATCACGAAGCTCGGCCGCCTTGAAAACAGCACCATGCTCGACGCGCTCCCTCTCGGCAGCGTAATATGCCCGCGCGAGCTTTGCTGCAGCAACATCGTGCGCTACGTCCGCGCCATGCGCAACCAAACGGGCGCAGCGCTCTCCGTCCATTCCATAGCGGACGGGCACGCCGAGGCAATGGAGTTTCGCGCCGACAGTGCGACGAAGCACTGCGGCGAACCGCTTAAAACGCTCAAGCTGCGCCGCGGCGTGCTCATCGCCTGCATAATCCACGGGCGGGACTTCATCATTCCGAACGGCGAATCCAGCTTCTCCGTGGGCGATACGCTCATCATCGTCACGGATAACGACAATATTATTTACCAGCTAAACGACATCTTTGAATAAGGCCGTGTAGAATATGAATTATAAAATGGTGGGGCGCATCATCGCCCTGATCCTCGCGCTGGAGGCGGCGTTTATGCTTCCTCCTGCGATAATATGCCTCTGCGACGGGGACATGACGGCGGGCTTCGCCTTCTTCCTCAGCATCGTCGCGGCGCTCCTGGCGGCGGCTCCGCTCGGCTATATCGGCCGCAGCGCAAACCAGCGCTTTTACGCCAGGGAGGGCTTTGTCTGCGTCGCCTTCGGCTGGCTCGCGATGAGTCTTTTCGGCTGCCTTCCCTTCTGGATTTCCGGCGTTATCCCGCGCTTTATCGACGCTCTCTTCGAGATAGTCTCCGGCTTCACGACGACTGGAGCCTCCATCCTCGATTTTGTGGGCGACCAGCCGCGCGGCATCCTCTTCTGGCGCAGCTTCAGCCACTGGCTCGGCGGCATGGGGATACTCGTTTTCCTGCTCGCGGTCATCCCCGTGAGCGGCAGGAGCGACGGCTTCACCATGCATCTTCTGCGCGCGGAAAGCCCCGGGCCTAACGTTGGCAAGCTCGTCCCGCGAATGCGCGAAACTGCTCTTATTCTTTATTTAATCTACATCGGCCTCACGATTCTCGACTTTTTGTTCCTCTTTTTCGGCGGGCTCAGCGTCTTTGAGGCGATTTGTATCGCCTTCGGAACGGCGGGAACCGGCGGCTTCGGCCTCGTTAACAGCAGCATCGCCGGGTACAGCCCGTTTATTCAGAACGTCTGTACGGTGTTCATGCTGCTCTTCGGCGTGAATTTCACTTGCTACTACCTGCTCCTGCTGCGGCGCATTCGCGCCGTCGTGCGCGATGAGGAGCTGCGTTTTTATTTCGGAACTGTGCTCGTAAGCGTCGCGCTCATAGCCTTCAATATCCGTTCGCTCTACCCGAGTTTTGAGGAAACGCTGCGCCACGCGTTCTTCCAGGTCGCGAGTATTATCACGACGACGGGCTATTCCACGGCGGATTTTGACCTTTGGCCCAGCTTTTCAAAGGCAATTCTGCTTTCGCTCATGCTCGTCGGCGCCTGCGCGGGAAGCACGGGCGGCGGAATAAAATGCGCGCGCGTGCTGCTGCTTTTCAAATGCCTCAAGCGCAACGTCCGGCTCCTGCTGCACCCGCAGCGCGTGCAGACGATAAAGGTCAGCGGCGGCGCGATAAATGAGCGCGTCCTCGAAAATACGAACGCCTACCTTTCCGCCTACGTCATAATCATGGTGCTGAGCTTCATTATCATTTCCTTCGATGGCTTTTCCCCTGCGACGAATATTTCCGCCGTCTTCGCCTGCTTCAATAATATAGGCCCCGGCCTCGAAAGCGTCGGGCCGACGTGCAGCTACGCAGGCTACGGCGCCCTGTCAAAGCTCGTCCTGATATTCGACATGCTCGCCGGAAGGCTTGAAATTTTCCCCATACTTATGCTCCTCAACCCCGAAGCGTGGAAGCATAAATAAGATGAAACGCCGCATATCCGTTTTGGATATACGGCGTTCGTTATGCGTTCGCTCAGTCGTTCGTATAGTTATCGAAATAACCCTGGATGTAAATGATGGGGGTTCCCTTGTCTCCGCTGCCGCTGGTGAGGTCGCAGAGGGAGCCGATAAGGTCGGTGAGGTGGCGCGGGGTCGTGCCCTCGCTCACCATGTTGCCGACGAGGCTGGTTTTTGCGTCCTTCTCGCGTATCTTCTGCGCGACGGCCTTCTGAAGCTCCTCGCCGCTGAGGCTGCCGAACTCGTTATCCGCAAGATACTTGAGCTTGAGCTCGTTCGGCGTTCCGACAAGGCCCTTCGTGTAGCCGGGGGAAACGACGGGGTCGGCCAGCTCCCAGATTTTGCCCACGGGATCCTTGAACGCGCCGTCGCCGTAAATCATGGCTTCGATGGTCTTGCCCGTGGCCTCGCTCATCATCTTGCCTATCGCCTCGGCGACTGCCATAGTGTCTCTCGGGAAGAGCTTTACGCGCTTATCGTCGGCCTTGTTGCTGCCGAGGAGGCCGTATTCGGCGTTATAGCCGCTGCCGTTAACCGAGGAGGTGAGGATATCGTCGAGGCCGAGGACGACCTTCGCGCCGGCGCGGCGGAGAAGGCGCTTGCTGCGCTCGCGCGTATGGATATCGCAGGTTATGACAGTATCGGTATAGTTAAGGATGGTCTGGACGCGGTTTGCGAAAACGAGCTCGACCTCCGCGCCCGCCGCCTTGACGAGCTCGGAATAATACTCGACGTAGTCTACGCCGGTGAAGGGATGCACGACCTTGCCGAAGTTTGCGCGGAACTGCTCAAGCGTGAGCACGTCGCGCCAGGGGTCGATGCCCTTCTCGTCCAGCTCGTCCATGCTGATAAGATGGTTGCCCACCTCGTCGGAGGGATAGCTGAGCATGAGGACGAGCTTCTTCACGCCCATGGCAATGCCCGTAAGCAGGACGGAAAAACGGTTGCGGCTGAGGATTGGGAAGCATACGCCGACGGTTCCGCCGCCGGTCTTTTGGCGGACGTCCTCCGCGATCTGTTCGACGGTGGCGTAATTGCCCTGCGTGCGCGCCACGACGGATTCCGTAACCGCAACGACGTCGCGGTCATGCGCCTCGATGTTATTTTCCTTTAAAGCGCGAAGAACAGACTCCACCGTTCCCTTTACAATGTCGTCGCCCTCGCGGAAAATGGGCGCGCGGACGCCGCGAGATATAGTGCCGAGAGTTCTGCTCATGATAAATCGCTCCTAACGTTTTTTAATCAGTGCTTGCCACAGCAAGCTATAATATTATAATATAGTATAGTCCATTAGTAAAATATATATTGCTTATGCTTTATATAAGCAAAGCCGAAAGATTGGAGGCAGCATTATGCCGAACGCAAAGCTCGAACTTTACAGAATATTCCAGACTGTCGCGGATGAAGGGAGCGTCTCGGGCGCAGCGAAGGCACTGTATATCTCTCAGTCCGCCGTGAGCCAGTCGCTCCGGCAGCTTGAGGACCAGCTTCAAATCCGCCTTTTCGTCCGCAGTCACCGCGGCGTTGCGCTCACAAATGAAGGCTCGCTCCTTTACGATTACGTAAGGAGCGCGATGGGTCTTATCAGGGCGGGAGAGGAGAAAATATCGCAGACGCTGGAGCTGAAAACGGGAGAGCTCGTCATCGGCGCGAGCGACACAGTCACGCGCTTCGTGCTTTTGCCGTATCTGCAGCGCTTCCACAGTGCCTATCCCTCCGTTGCGCTCAAGGTGCTCAACGCCACGAGCTTCGAGGTTCTGAAAATGCTGCAAAACGGGCAGGTGGACATAGCCTTTGCCAGCACGCCCGAGGACAGCTCCGCACTCACGTTGCGCCACTGCCTCGACACACACAACATTTTCGTCGCCTCGCGCGATTACGGCTGCGATTTTTCGCGCAGTTACAGCGTTGCCGAGCTATCGGCGTTCCCGCTGCTGCTTTTGGAGCGCAAATCGAGTGCGCGGCGCTTCCTTGAGAAGTTTTTTATGGCAAACGGCGCGGTATTGAGGCCGGAAATCGAGCTTTGCAGCCATGAGCTGCTCGTAGACCTGGCCGAAATAGGGCTGGGCGTAGCCTGCGTAACGCGCGAATTCGCGCACGCGGCACTCGAAAACGGGACGCTGCGCGAGATAAAGACCTCGCCGCAGATCCCGGGCCGCAGCCTCTCCGTCTGCGCGATGAAAAACGTGGCTCTTTCGCCCGCAGCGGCGGAGTTCATTAAATTCTGGGACTGACTAAGCGATAAGCAGAAAATACGCCAGAACTATCGCGCCGAGAACTATTCTGTAAACGCCAAATGCCTTGAAGTCATGCTTCTTGATATACGACATAAGGAACCTTACCGCGAGCATGGACACGATAAACGCCGTGAGCATGCCGACAAGCAGGATAACAAGCTCGGAGGACGAAAACGCGAGGCCGAACTTCAAAAGCTTTATCCCGCTCAGCCCGACGATTACCGGGACGGCGAGGAAAAAGCTGAATTCTGCGGCGGCGACGCGGGAAACGCCGATAATGAGCGCGCCGATTATCGTCGAGCCGGAGCGCGAGGTCCCCGGAATGATGGAAAGCATCTGGAAAAGGCCGATGGCGAGGGCGGTTTTGTAGGATATATCGTCTATCGTCTGCGCGGAAAGGCGGCCCGGCGCGACGCGTTTGCCGCCCTTGCTGCCGGACTCAACGAAGATGAACGCAAGGCCGTAGAAGATGAGCGCCGCCGCGATAACGACGGGAGTATGCAAATGCGCCTCTATAAAATCGTCAAAAAGCAGAGTGACAGCCGTCCCCGGAACGCAGGCGACGACGACTTTGAACCATATCGAGAAAACGTCCTTCCTTATGACCGGCTTCGACCGGTCACGAAACTGGAAGGGAAACATTTTCCTCCAGAAATAAATTATCACGGCGATTATCGCGCCGAGCTGGATAACGACGAAGAACATCTCCTTGAAGCTCTCGCTCGCGTCGATGCGTATAAATTCATCGACGAGCAGCATATGGCCCGTGCTGCTTATCGGGAGCCATTCCGTAATGCCCTCGACAATTCCGATGAAAACGACCTTTATTATTTCAATGAAGCTAAGTTCCACAAATCAACACCTCTGTCAATATCTGCATCGCCAAGCGGCGCGAAATACACATCTAATTTAGCACAGCGCCGCGGCGGGCGCAAGAGCATTTTAGACGCTTTTCCTGCACAAAAGTACCCTTAAAAGCGGGTTTTAACAGGTAATTTTTGTATATATGCTGTTTATAATGTGAATTGTTTGGGAATATTGCCAAAATTTTTAAGGCATTTTTGCAACAATCATATAAAATCAGTGAATATGGCTTGTTAAATTTTACACTTTATGTTACAATATGTGGAGCTGATAGGATGATGAATATTGGACACTGTTTACCGCGACGGGCTCATTGCCGTCTGCATAAAGCCCGCCGGCGTTCTTTCCACGGACGAGCCGGGCGGAATGCCCTCTCTCGTGCGTGAAGCGCTCGGTGAAGCCTGCGTCAGGACAGTTCACCGGCTCGACCGCGTCGTGAGCGGGCTCATGCTTCTCGCGCTGAACGCGGAAGCCGCTTCCGCCATTTCCGCGCAGATCAGAGACGGCGGCTTGAAAAAAGAATACCTCGCCGTCGTGCACGGCAGACCCGCCGAAGCCTCCGGCACCCTGCGGGATCTTTTGGCGCGCGATAAGCGCGAGCGAAAGACTTACGTCGCCGAGGCGCCCGGAAAGGGCGTACAGGAGGCGGTTTTGAACTATTCCGTCCTCGCCGAAGCCGAGGGTCTTTCCCTCGTGAGGATAGAGCTTCTCACGGGCAGGACACATCAGATTCGCGCCCAGTTTTCCTCGCGAAATCTCCCGATAGTGGGAGACAGGAAATACAGCCTTCTTGACGACGGCTGCGACATTGCTCTCTGGTCC
>JAEEUX010000304.1 GCA_016290695.1 Oscillospiraceae bacterium | reverse complement strand
GTTCTGAACTATTTTGAGATTGAATATTGAATGAATCAAACTCAAAAACCCGCTGCGGACTTTTCCGCAGCGGGTTTTGGTTTATATGCTCTTGATTTGTTATTGCACCGCGCCCGGCTCGTTGGCGTCCTCTATGAGCTCGCTTTCGGGAAGGCTGGCATCCGGCGGGGGCGTCTCGTCACCCTCTGAGCTTGTGCCGCCTCCGATTGGCTCTGTGGAGGGCTCAGGTGAAGTCTCCGGGGTCTCCGGCTCGGGTGTTGGCTCGGCTTCGCCTTCGGTCTCGCCGCCTTCGCCGGGTTTATCCGGCTCTGTGGGGGTATCGGCGGGCGTTTCCTCGGGCGTTTCCCCGCCGTCACCGCTCGTTGGCTCAGCCGAGGGCGCGGGAACAGAGGGGTCGTAGAGGTAAAGCTCGCCGGGCGCGACGAGAATTACGCGGTTGCGGCTCGAATAATTGCTCGTTGCCTCCAGCTCGCGGCTGATAAGCGTTCCGTCGCCCTTATAGCGCGCCTTGTAGGTGTTCACCTTATAGCCTGTTATGCCGGAAACGTCCGTTCTCGTCTGGCCGCTCGCAACGGACGAATCCTCGCGGTAGGTGACGCCGTAGTTATAAGTATTCGTGACCTCATAGGTCATTTCGATGTAATCATCTGTGGTCTTAGTGCCGTAAAGCTCACAGAAAAGCTCGCCTCCGTCGCGCCAGGCAACTATTTTCACAGGGTAATCCATGTTGTTGCGGAATTTGAAGTCCGGCCCGCCCCAGCTAACCGTCGCGTCCATGCCAAGGGGGATATAGGAAGCCGCGTAAAGGTGGCAGGTGCGGTAAACTATCTCAAGGTCGGCATAGAGGCAGCAATAGTATATGGAGCTCGACACCTGGCAGATGCCGCCGCCCACCTGATCCACAGTCTGCCCGCCGATATACGCAGGCGCAGCGCCGAAGCCGCGCGAGGTCGTGCGCTCGCCGACGGTATCGTTGAAGGAAAACTCCGCGCCCGGCATGACCACAACGCCGTTTACCTCGGCGGCGGCGAGTTCTATGTTCTTCGAGCGCGTCTCGTTGCTCGTAAGCTTTGAGGTCCATGAGCCGAGCTTATCGCGGAAAAGGAGCTCTGAAAGCGCTTCGTCCGTGTACTCCGGCTCCGTTTCAATGAGCGGAATGGCAACGACGCTGCCGTTTTCGGCCGCGTCATATTCCGCACGGGCAAGCTCGAGATCGAAGCTGAGCCCCTTTTCACCCGGGAGAATGTTGAAGTCCTTATCAAATTCTGCGCTGCGAGGCTCGCAGTAAACGCTGTCATAAATATCGGAAAGGGAAATTTCCGCCGCGGGGAGATACTGCGCGCGCAGGACTGCGGTGCTCTCCCCCGCCTTCAGCGCCGCGAGCGCCGAATTAAAAGCGGAATTTTCGCTTATGCTTATGCCGCCCGCGCCCTTGATTATCGTGAGGACGCCGCCGGAAATGCTGTAATTCCCATTCACTCCCTCAGACTGGATCTCATCCGTTATCGCACTCACCGCGTCTGAAAGCGCGCCCTCGGCAAAGGCAGAAGAAATGTCGCTCCCGCCGACGCTTTTAGATCCCATGAGGCAGGCAATATAATCGAACGTGTTTGCGAACAGATTATTGCTGTGGCCGATGGCGTAAGCGGAATCCGCGAGGGTTTCTGCCGTCTCATCACCCATGAGCTCGGCGGGGATTATCTCGCGCGAGGCTATTTCTTCGCCGTTGTCCGTCTGCATAGAGAGGCGCAGCGGGGTCGTGATCGCCTCGGATATCGCGTCCCGCGCTTCGTCGCGCGTCATTCCCGCGACGGGCACGCCGCAGGCCGATACGTTCGGGAAGACCGTGTTGCAGCTTTGCGCGGAAACGGCGAGAAACGCGGCTCCGCCTATTATAACAACCGCCGCGAGCGCCGCAATTACTATCGGTAATACTTTAACTTCGGACTTACGCAGGTGCGCACCGCCTTTTTTCTTCTTTTCCATCTTTAAACCGCTTCCATCTTGAATAAAACTGTAAATTAACAAATATATTGATAACTATCAAAACAGGGAAGAATAGTAATCCTCGCGGCTCCAGGGCGCCGCCATATTATATTTCTTCTCCGCCTGCGCGTCAAGCAGCTCGCCGATAAGGCTGTTTGAAACGAGAAAGCCCTTGGGCGTAAAGCTCCAGCGGCCGTTCTGCTCGCGCGCGTAGCCGTATTTTCTGTATTTTTCAAAGAGCGGACGCAGAGCGTCGAAGCCTATACGGAAATAGTGCTCGTAGTCCTGCTCGGATATGCCGTAGACCGTCCTCATGCCGAGCATGATATACTCCGCGGCACGCTCGCTGAAGCCGATATCCTCCGTTTCCTTCACTATGGGGGACCCGTCGTTTACCGAACGG
>JAEEUX010000303.1 GCA_016290695.1 Oscillospiraceae bacterium | reverse complement strand
GAACCCATATGGTTGAAGCAAAACCGTTGACCCCGCAGTCAGCCTCACGGCTGACAGCTCCCCTTATCCAAGGGGAGCGAAGACGCTGCGGCGGGTTTACCTCTCAGTCTCGCGCTATGCGCGAGCCAGCTCCCCTGAGAGGGGAGCGAAGACCCCTCAGTCGCCTGCGGCGACAGCTCCCCTTATCCAAAGGGAGCGAAAGCGTAAAAACACCCAAGACGGAACGCGTCAACCCATGCCAAAATTATGCAAACATCTAAATCCACAAAAATCGCGTAAAATCCCTTTACAACGCGCGGCAAATGCCCTATAATGCTACACAAGACGCGAAAAGCGTTTGATCGGCGCCGTATCCTCTTCGCGCGGCTTGGTCCCCGCGCAGAAAATCATGGGGAGCGGCAGCGGAGGTATAAAAATGAAAAAGATTCAGACCAAAACCATTGCGGGACTCGCTCTTTTTACGGCGATCGTCATCGTCCTGCAGCTTCTCGGACAGTTCATCCGTTTCGGCCCCTTCTCCATTTCGCTCGTGCTTGTGCCGATAGTCGTCGGCGCGGCGATGTACGGCCCCTGGGCGGGCGCGTGGCTCGGCTTCGTGTTCGGCCTCGTCGTCGTCCTCCAGCCGGACACCTCGTTCTTCATGAATTACAGCCCTGCGGCAACGATTATCGTGTGCCTCCTCAAGGGCGCGGCCGCCGGACTCTGCGCGGGCGCGGCGTACCGTCTTTTCGAGAAGAAGAACCGTTACGTTGCCGTGGTTATCGCGGCTGTCGTCTGCCCGGTCGTGAACTCCGGGATATTCTTCCTCGGGTGCCTGGCGGTGTTCATGCCGCTCATTGAAGAGACCTTCGGCATCCCCGGCGAGGGCGTAAAATTCGTTATCCTTTCGATGATCGGCGCTAATTTCCTCTTCGAGCTGCTGTTCAACATGCTGCTCAGCCCGGTTATCGTGCGTATACTTAACATCGGCAAGAAGAATCTTGCAGACTGAAAAATCAATGCCGGAGCGGGCGAAATTTACCTACTCCGGCTATTTTTTGATTAAATGAAAGCGGGTGCTGATATGATACTTGCCTTCGACGTTGGCAACACAAACATCGTCCTCGGCGGCATTGACGAGGACAAAATCTATTTCCTCACGCGCATTTCGTCCTCCCTCGAAAAGACCGAGGAGGAATACGCCGTTCTGCTGAAGACCATACTCGACCTGCGCGGCGTGGACACTTCCGAGATCGAGGGCGGCATAATTTCCTCCGTCGTGCCGCCGCTCACGGCGATTTTGCGCGGCGTGATGCAGCTTCTCACGGGGAAAAAGCCGCTCGTTGTCGGCCCCGGGCTGAAAACGGGGCTGAACATCGCGGCGGGCGACCCCGCTGAGCTCGGCGCAGACCTCGTGGTCGCCGCTGTCGCGGCGCTGGCGAAGTACCCGAAGCCCATGGTCATCCTCGACATGGGCACGGCGACGACCTTCTCCGTTATCGACCGCAAGGGCGATTTCCGCGGCGTCGTCATTTATCCGGGCGTCGCCGTCGGCTTCGACGCGCTCACCTCGCGCACGGCGCAGCTCCCGCGCATTTCCTTTGAGCTGCCCCCGCGCGTCATCGGCTTCACGAGCGTGGACAGCATGCAGAGCGGCATCGTTTACGGCAACGCCGCCATGGTGGACGGCATGGTGGACCGCATCGAGGAGGAGCTCGGCGACAAGGTGACCGTCATCGCAACGGGCGGACTCAGCGCGGGCATCACGCCTCATTGCCGCCGTGAGGTCATCCTGGACGACGACCTTCTGCTTGAGGGCCTGAGAATAGTGTATTATAAGAACAGGAAGAAGAAATAGGGCGGGAGGAACCATGGTGGTGCATGCTGCTCTTTAGCTTCGACCTCTCAGTCGCCTGCGGCGACAGCTCCCCTTGGATGCGCCGCACCCTTTTCGCTCCCCTTGGATAAGGGGAGCTGGCGGCGACGCGAAGCGGCGGCGTCTGAGGGGTGGAAGGTTGCGCGAGGGGCGGGAGTTATTAGGTTGATGCCAAGCCGGACGACCTCTCAGTCAGCTTCGCTGACAGCTCCCCTTATCCAAGGGGAGCGAAGGCGCTTCGCGGGGACGACCCCTCAGTCGCCTATGGCGACAGCTCCCCTTATCCAAGGGGAGCGAAACGCGCCTACGGCGCTGACGACCTCTCAGTCGCCTGCGGCGACAGCTCCCCTTATCCAAGGGGAGCGAAGGGGTGCGGGGGAGCGGGGGTTCTGTCAGACTCGCTCTTTGCGGGCGGAATTTAGGGCAACACCGCACAATTCCCGGCACATATCTTACTTGCAGAATATTCCGTCATATCGTCCAAAAATACTCGGCAATACACAAAGTATTACCTGCGTTTTTTGAACAATCTGACGAAAATC
>JAEEUX010000052.1 GCA_016290695.1 Oscillospiraceae bacterium | reverse complement strand
CGCGGGTAAAACGACGAACGGCGCAAAGCTTGCCGCATTTACCAAAAAAGACGGGCACAGGCCCCTTCTCGTCGCCTGCGACATTTACCGCCCCGCCGCCATCAAGCAGCTCGAAACCGTCGGCGCGCAGGTGGAGGTTCCCGTTTTCCAGATGGGTACGGAGAACCCCGTCAACATAGCCAAGGCCGCCGTTGACCACGCGAAAAAGCACGGCAACGACATAGTTTTCCTTGATACGGCAGGCCGCCTCCATATCGACGAGGCGCTCATGGACGAGCTTAAAAACATCAAGGCCGCCGTTAATCCCGACGAAATTCTTCTCGTTATCGACGCCATGACGGGCCAGGACGCCGTGAACACAGCCAAGGCCTTTGACGACGCGCTCGGCATAACCGGCGTATTTCTCACAAAGCTTGACGGCGACGCACGAGGCGGCGCTGCGCTTTCAGTTAAGGCCGTCACGGGCAAACCCATTAAATTCGCCGGCATCGGCGAAAAGCTCGACGGTATCGAGGCCTTCCACCCCGACCGCATGGCTTCGCGCATCCTCGGCATGGGCGACATTCTCACCCTCATCGAGAAGGCGGAGCAAAGCTTTGACGAGAAAAAGGCCGCCGAGATGGCGGATAAGCTCCTTAAAAACAAATTCACCCTTTCCGATTTTTACGAGCAGCTCGTTTCTTTAAAGTCAATGGGCTCGCTCGCCGACATAGCCGGCATGATCCCCGGCATCGACGCAAAGGCGCTCAGCGGCGCCTCCATCAATGAAAAGGCGACGGCAAAGACAGAAGCCATCATCCTTTCAATGACGCCTTATGAGCGCAATAACCCCGAGGTTCTTAACAGCAGCCGCAAAAAGCGCATAGCTGCCGGAAGCGGCACCGACGTTGTAGACGTAAACCGTCTCCTTAAGCAGTTTTCCGCCATGCAGACTATGATGAAGCAGATGACCGGCAAGGGTATGAAGCGCTTCATGCGCGGCGCTAAGGGCAGAAAGGGCGCGTTCCCCTTCGGGATGTGAGCCCGATTTTCAATTGTTGGTTAAATGCCGCAGGCATTTTCCATATACACAGTTTTCATTTGGAGGTGAATCGAAATGGTAAAAATCAGACTTCGCAGAATGGGCGCTAAGAAAGCTCCCTTTTACAGAATAGTAGTAGCAGACTCCCACTTCCCCCGTGACGGCAGATGCATCGAGGAAATCGGAACCTATAATCCCCTCGCAGAGCCTTCTGAGGTCAAAGTAAACAAAGAGCGTGCTATCGAATGGATCAAGAACGGCGCACAGCCCACCGATACCGTTAAAGCTCTGCTTAAAAAGGAAGGCGTTCTGTAACGCAAGTTGATGAGCGAAAGGATCGGTCTTTACAATGAAAGAGCTTTTACTTTACATTGCCCGCAGCCTTGTCGATAATCCTGATGAGGTCACGGTTTCCGAGCGCGAGGAGAACAATGAAACCGTTCTCGAGCTTCGCGTCGCGGAGGGCGATATGGGCAAGGTCATCGGCAGACAGGGGCGCATCGCCAAGGATATCCGCGTCCTCGTCAAGTCGCTTGCTCAGCGCAGCGGCAAAAGAGTCTCAGTCGAGATTGTTGATTGATGCTCAAAAATAGGGGTGCTTATAAAGGGCCTGCACTCTTGCACGCCCTCTATAAGCACCCTTTGGTTTTTCTTTTAGGAGACTGAATATGGAAAAGAAACAATATCTTGAATGCGGGCAGATAGTCAACACCCATGGCGTCAGGGGCGAGGTTAAGCTCCAGCCCTGGTGCGACGAGCCCGAGTTTATAAAAAAATTCAAGACTTTATATATATCCGGCAAGCCTTACGGCGTCCTGTCCGTCCGCATCCACAAGGAATGCGCGATAATCCTGTTCGACGGGATAAACGATATAAACGACGCAATGAAGCTCAAGGGCAAGGTCGTCGAAATAAACCGCGACGACGCAAAGCTTCCCAAGGGAAGCTGGTTCATTCAGGACATTATCGGCCTTCCCGTTTACGACGAGCAGGGCGCGCAGATAGGCATACTCAACGACGTTTTCGATGCGCCCGCAGGCAAGCTCTATGAGATAAAATCGCCGGACGGGATGCACCTTGTGCCCGACGTTCCCGAGTTTATCAAGGAGATAGACCCGGATAACGAGAAGATAGTAGTTTCCCTCATAGAGGGGATGTAAACGCGGAGGTCAGGCAATGCTCGCTCTCACTATTGATATAATGACGCTGTTCACCGATACCCTCGCCGCCGTGATGAACGAAAGCATAATCGGCAAGGCGCAGGAAAACGGCATAGTAAAAATAAACTTCCACCAGATCCGCGATTATACCACGAACAAGCAGAAGCAGGTGGATGATTACCCATACGGCGGCGGCATGGGCATGGTCATGCAGGCTCAGCCGCTTTACGACTGCTGGCGCAGCATTTGCGCGGACGCAGCCGAGCGCCTGCATACCATTTACATGACGCCGCAGGGCCGCGTTTTCAAGCAGGAGGACGCAAAGCGCCTCAAGCGCGATTACGAGCGCTTCATCATCGTCTGCGGGCATTACGAGGGTGTGGACGAACGCTTCATCGAGGAATGCGTCGATGAAGAGATTTCGATAGGCGATTTCGTCCTCACCGGCGGCGAGCTCCCCGCGCTTGCGATAGCCGATTCCGTGTGCCGCCTCGTCCCCGGCGTTTTGGCGGACGAGGACTGCTTCACCGACGAAAGCCACTGGAACGGGCTTTTAGAATACCCGCAGTATTCCCGCCCGCTTGAATGGAACGGCAGAAAGGTCCCGGAGGTGCTGCTCTCCGGCCACCACGCGAATATCGCCAGATGGCGGCGCAAGCAGGCGCTGAAACGCACCATGCAGAAGCGCCCCGATATGTTCGAGCGCTTTGCGCCGGATAAAAACGACAGGAAGCTTATAGACGAAATAATGAGCGAGGGCGAGGGCTGAGTTTCAGCCCCCGCCATATAAAAATGCCGAAGCGGCGCCGCTTCGGCATTTTTTGTTCATATCGAGCAGGAATTATCGGGCTCCGTCTTGTTTAAGACGCCTTCGGCTCAAATGCTTTGAGCAGCCTTGATATATTATTGTTGAAAAGCTCACGGTTGAAGTTGTTTTTCGCTTTGAAAGTAGCCCTGTCCACTGCGTTTTCCTTGTCGTCCATAAGCTTTTTGCCGTAGGACTCCATTTCCGCCTTTTCCTCAGGAGTGGCGTTAGATAGGAAATCAGTCAATGCATGGATGTATTCTGTGTGCTCGGGACTTCCTATTTTATAAAGATATGTGCTTTCAATACCGTGAGCCTTACGATAAGCTCGGTCAAATCCTATTATCCGATAATCTGGCGACCTGAGCTTGCCGCCAACCCAGCTGCTGCCGTTTCTCACCCATTTGTCGGGTTCTATCTCGTAGTAGCCCTTGTCGTTGTAGAGGTCTTCCGTATAAATTCTGTTGACTGCGGACATGAATTTATCTTTTTTGCCTGAGGCTAAATACTTATCCGCAATGTACTGCGCGCATTTCAGCGCCGATTCTCGGTTTATCGCCCGCTGCTCAACGCTCGCCGTTTTGTTGAACGCCGTCTGTCGCAGCGCGAGTGTCAGCTCGTGTGTGACCCACGAAGAATTAAGCGATTCATTGCCCAGCGCGAGGTCCATTTTCTCCTCCGGGGAACCGGAATCGAATAGAAAATGCCATGAACGTATCTGCTCCTCAACGTCCATCGGCTCGCTCGGGCGGGTCGTAATCTCAATTATCCTGTCATGCGCCGCTTTTTGAATCTCGGGGCTAAAGAGAATGTCGGTGAGTTTTAAAGAACCGTCAATTTTCTCCTCGCTTTCAGGCTCCGGCAGCGCTTGCGCCATCTGCTTCGCCGGTTCGCTGATATCCACGATTGCGGCGGGAGAGTTGGCGATGCTATTCTCACCAATTTCCGCAGAGGAAATCATGTTTGCAATCGCGCTCTTTTCGTGCGCTGAACCCCGCGCGGCGAATATCGATACATTTGAGCTAATCCCTGCGATAGTCATAATTACGCCTCCTTGCGTGTTCTTATCCATAGATAGAAGATAAATATTTTCTCACCAACAGAAAAAACTATCCCTCATAAACTCTACCTGATCGTTAGTTATTAAATTATATTATCTTTCACAAATATGTATCGGCATAATGAGGTAAAACTTTACAATTATCTGTTTTTTGCAAGGAAAACCATAGTGAATTGACGCAAGAAAAATAACTTTTTGTGCTTCGACAGCTTTCCTTGTTACAGCAAAAACCACCGGCCAAGCCGAATTATACGGTTTAGCCGGTGGTTAATTATTTGTTTGCTTGATTACTTGAGACCCGTGACCTTTACCTCGTCGTTTTCAACGGTGAGGGAGATATAACGGAAGGGCTCGGCGTAATTTGCTATCAGGAGCTCGGTTATCTTGTCCTCCACTTCGCGCTGGATGGTTCTGCGGAGGTTTCTTGCGCCGTACTCGACGGAATAAGACTTCTTTACAAGGAAGTCAAGCAGCTTATCGTCATAGCCGAGACTGTAATTCTTCTCGGACATACTTTCACGCAGCTCGTTCATCATTATCTCCGCTATGCCCTTGAAATTTTCCTCGCTGAGATGGTTGAAGTAAACCACCTCGTCGATGCGGTTTATAAACTCGGGTCTGAGGAAATCGTTCAGAGCCTTCAGCGCCTTTTCGCGGCCCTGCTCCTTGAGCGTGAGGTTGAAGCCGACGGTGCCGCTGCCCTTCTTGTCGCTGCCGGCGTTCGTCGTCATGATGATGATGGTGTTTTCAAAGTTTACCGTTCTGCCGTGCGCGTCCGTGATATGTCCGTCGTCCAGAATTTGCAGGAGGATGTTCATAACGTCCGGGTGCGCCTTCTCAATTTCGTCGAAAAGGATGACGGAATAGGGCTTGCGGCGGATCTTCTCCGTGAGCTGGCCCGCTTCGTCATAGCCGACGTATCCCGGGGGCGAGCCGATGATGCGCGAAACGGCATGCTTTTCCATGAACTCGGACATATCGAGGCGGATAAGCGACTCGGGCGTGCTGAACATATCCTCGGCGAGGCGCTTGACAAGCTCCGTTTTGCCGACGCCGGTTGAGCCGACGAAGATGAAGGAAACGGGCTTGCGCTTGGGTGAAATGCCGACGCGGTTGCGCTTTATCGCGGCGCAGACCTTGGCGACGGCCTCGTCCTGCCCGACTATGTGCTTCTTGAGGCGGTCCTCAAGCTTTGCAAGACGCTCGTATTCATCCTCGCGGATGCTGCTGGCGGGTATCTTCGTCCAAAGCTCTATTACGCGGGCAAGGCTATCCATCGTTAGCTCGGGGTAGCCCTCGCTATTAAGAGCTGTCAGTTCGTTTTCCAGCTTGAGCTGGCGGCTCTTTATCTCAGCGAGGCGGGCAAAATCGCCCTCGTTCTCCGAGCCGGAGGATATGAGCATTTCATGCTCGCGCTCAAGGTCGTCTTTCTCGCGCTGGAGCTCGGCCATTTTCGCAAGGTTCTTGTTTTTGAGGTTAATATCCGAGCACGCCTCGTCGATAAGGTCAATCGCCTTATCGGGGAGGTAACGGTCAGTTATGTATCTTTCGGAGAGGATTACCGCGCGGCGGGCCATCTCGTCCGGGATCTTCACCATATGGAAGCCCTCATAATACCCGGCGATACCCTTGATTATCTTAACCGTGTCCTCGATGGAGGGCTCGTTGACTATAACGGGCTGGAAGCGCCTTTCGAGCGCGGAATCCTTCTCGATGCTCTTTCTGTACTCGTTGAAGGTGGTCGCGCCGATTACCTGGATTTCGCCCCTTGAAAGAGCGGGCTTGAGGATATTCGCTGCATTCATGCTGCCCTCGGCGTCGCCGGCGCCGACGATACTGTGAACCTCGTCGATAACGAGGATGATGTTGCCCTGCTTTTTAATTTCTTCGATAAGGCCCTTCATGCGGCTCTCAAACTGGCCGCGGAACTGCGTTCCCGCGACAAGAGCGGTGAGGTCGAGCATGAAAACCTCCTTATCGCGCAGCTTGTAGGGAACCTCTCCGTCAACGATGCGCTGGGCAAGGCCCTCGGCTATCGCCGTTTTGCCGACGCCGGGCTCGCCTATGAGGCAGGGATTATTCTTCTGGCGGCGGTTGAGGATCTGGATAACACGGGAAAGCTCCTCTTCCCTGCCAATCATTTTGTCAAGCTTGCCTTCCGTCGCGCGCTGTGTGAGGGAAATGCAATAGTTTTCAAGGAATTTGCGCTTATTGCTGCGGCCGCCGGATTTCTCCCGCTCGCCGTTATCCCTTCCGGGGCGCTGCGGCTGCTGTTCGGGCATGGGCTGGCCGGGGCCGCCGGGGCCGCCGAAAAGCTTGTTCAGGAAGGGGAAGGTCGCGGTTTTGCCGTTCTCATCATCCCCGTCCTCTATGTTCGGGATATCTTCGTCGCCTCCGAAGGCGGACATCATTTCTCTGGAAATACCTTCGAGATCCTCGTCGGAAATGCCCATATTGGCCATCATATCGTTAACGGGCTTTATGCCAAGCTCTTTGGCACATTTAAGGCAAAGCCCTTCATTTACCGTCTGTCCGTTTTCGATTTTTGTGATAAAAACAACAGCGACGTTTTTCTTGCATCTTGAGCAGATGGTCGGTTGCATAATCGTACTCCTTTCTCATCGGGTCATATATGAAAGAAAGCAAAAGTCAAAATAAGAATTCATTTTCTGTCATGTTCGCCGCGCATAATATTAATATATTTAATAAGATAGCTGACAAAAGCCAATATCATTACAACAATCGCAAAGCTTATCATATAAGCCGCTATATTGGTGGGAATATTTCTGAACAACATGAGTATAACACAAACGGCAAAAAATACAACCGTTGAACTTTTGCCAAAGTAGTTCGAGGGTGGCATTTCTTGAAATTTTTTAATTATAATCATTCCGCCAATGCCCATGAGCAGCTCCTTGCATATTACTATGGCGAGCGCCCAAAGCGGGATAACCTGGTCTATCGTAATGCAGCAAAGGACGGAAAGCGTCATGAGTTTATCGCCGAGAGGATCGAGAATACGCCCGAGGTTTGTGGTCAGATTATACTTTCTTGCTATTCTGCCGTCCAGAACGTCGGTAATGGAAGCGATTATATATATGCCCGCCGCCCAGAATGCGCTGTGTTCTATCCCGCTGAAATATGTCAGAATAAAGGCCGGGACAAGGCATATCCTGATAATGGACAGCAAATTCGGAATATTCATTTTCCGCGTCACCTTCTAATTGAAAAATGCCTTAATGCTTTATCAGCCCTTGAGAATGTCCACAAGCAGATTATGATCCATCAAAAATCTGAGGAAAAAAGTATCGTCTACAAGGTTCTTGCCGATAAAAACGCCGAGATAGCTGAGTATCCACGCAATAAGGTATACAAAAATCATGCCCTTTATGAGCCCAAAAATGAGCCCGCCCGCGCCGTTCAGAAGGTCAAGCCCCGGAAGCTTGAAGGCAAGATTAATGATATTTGCCAAAACCGTAAAGACAATGACAATCATTATAAACACGAGCGCAAAGGTAATAACGTAGGTTATCTTCTCGCTCAGCGTCGATACAATAGCAGCGCGAATGGTTTTGCCCGCGCTCTTAACCGTATCCGTAATTTCCTGCGTGAGACTGTCCGCCGAGTTTCGGAGAATGCCTAGGGTTTTGAGGGTTTCGTAGGTAACAGAGTATTCCTCAGACTGGTTTTTTGCGGGTGCCGCCGTCTGCGCTGTTTCACCCTCAAGAGTGTTTTCCTCGTAATCCTCGAGGAGATTATCATCGCTCTTATCGAGGGACGAGTCCACCACGCCGCTCACGAAGGGTTCGAGCATTGAAACGAATTCCTGCGAATAGTTATTCGAGACGCACCTTGCTCCGAAGAAAGCAATTATAAGCGCTATGATGCCGCTTACTCCGAGGATCAGGCCCTTCCTGTACCCCTTCCAAGCCGAAAAAGCGACTATCGCAATCAGAACAAGGTCAATTAAAATGTGCATTGCGTATTTCCTTTCCGGCCATTCAGAACTCCGCCTGAACAGCCTCGCTTCCTGACAGCATTATCGCGGAACCGTTTCCGCATATAAACGCGAAATTGACTCCGGCTGAATTTTCAAACTCTTTCTTCATGTTAAGGGAACTATCGTAAATCACGGTTTTATCCGCGTAAACGGCGCAAATATATTTTCTTCCCGCGCTGAGATGCCTGATTTCAGAATCCAGCGTCGCCTGCCCGAGGACTTCTCCGTTCGGGCTCACGCTGACTAGCTCGTTGACGCCGCCCGTTTTGTGGTTTCCGAGAACGAGAGCCACAAAGCCGGAGCCGTCCAGCGAATAATCCTTTAAGTATTTATCGGAGAAATCGTAGGTTCCGCTCAGCTCAGCGCTGCCATTAAGGAAAACAAGCTTATTGTCTGATATCGCGCAGTAGCGGTTTGCGGAGATGAATTTTTCATCCATTACGATATTGCCCTCATCTACATACGATCCGATCGGTTCCTCGCCTGATAGCGAATACCTTATGAACCTCGTACTCTCTCCGCCGACAGTCACGGCAAAAAGCTCCGTTCCTATTGGGTTTATGTCCGCGCCCATGAGATAAGCTTCGCCGCTGTACCATTTATAGACCGGCTCAAAGGACTTATCATAAACCGTTACAAGGCCCTTGTAGTTCGGTTCCTCCGTGGCTATGGCATAGAAGCCGCTCTCGCTTACGGAGGCTGAGATTATCGTGTTTTCGTTTTTGAAGCTCTTCGTCTTCCCTTCCGGAGAAACGAGGATGAAGGAGCCCGTTGAGGCGCTCCAGATAACAGCACCGCCGCTCGACGCGGTTACCATCGGCTCAGGCAGCGAAACGAGCGCGCCGGCTGTCTTCTTGCCTTTATTATCCAGTACCTGATACGCCGAGGACGAGGCGACGACGAGTCCGCCCGACATTTCCGCGAAGATATTATCGGAATAAGCGTCGAAGGAAAATTCACCCTCTCCTTCGTCTTGCGAAACGAGTTTTTCAAGCGTCGCGTATATCGGCGTCTGCTTTATCTTATCAAGGTTCAGCGCCGCGAGAACAGCAAGAAGCATGATAAGAAGCAAAAGGAGCAGCAGGAATATTTTTTTCATGGGGCGAGCTTCATTGTTTTCATTTTTCATTTGAGCATCATTTCTCCCGCCTTACCGCCGTACCATACGCCCGTCATATACAAGCCGCAGGCCGGAGCTGTCGGCCCTGCGAGACTGCGTTCCCCTTTCTCGAGGACGGAGGCTATTTCCTCCGGCTTTATCTTCCCGAGCGAGGCGAAAACGAGCGTTCCCACCATGGCTCTCGCCATATTATACAGGAAGCCGTTGGCGCATACTCTCATTTGAAGCTGTGTTCCATCCCTCTCCACGTCGAAATAATGGACCGTGCGCACCGTGGTCTTCACGTTCGTCCCCACCGACCTCACAGCGGAGAAATCGTGTGTCCCGCAAAAGGCGGCAGCGGCTTCGCGCATAACGCTCAGGTCGAGCTGCGCAGGGAAAAACCACGTTCTGTTTTCGAGGAACGGATCGCGAATATTGGAATTCGTAATAAAATATGTGTATTCCTTTTTCTCACAGGAAAAAACGGAATGGAATGAGTCTTCAACCTCAACCGCATCGCAGACGGCAATATCGTCGGGCAGGCGCGCATTCATCGCAAGGTGCAGCTTATCGGCAGGAATAGTCGCCTCCGTGCGGAAATTGGCGCAATATTTCATCGCGTGGACTCCCGCGTCCGTCCTCCCGCAGCCGACGACGTTTGTTTTGCACTTGAGTATAGCGTTCAGCGCATCCTCCACGAGACCCTGAACGGTGAGGTCGTTCTTTTGGCGCTGCCAGCCGTGATAGGCCGTTCCCGCATATCTGAGACGCATTGCTATATTTCGCATGGCTTCACCGTCAAATACCGAAATGTTTCAAAACGCATACGCAGGCGACGAACAAGATCGTCACTGCGGCTGCCACGGCGTCGCAGCCGAGGAACTTCAGCTGTTTCATCCTCGTGCGGCCCTCGCCGCCGCTGTAGCAGCGGCTCTCCATAGCCGTCGCGAGCTCGTCCGCGCGCCTGAACGCGCTGATAAAAAGCGGAATGAGCAGCGGCAGCATAGCCTTTGCCCGGGAGATAAGTCCGCCTGTTTCAAAATCGGCTCCGCGCGCCTTCTGCGCGCTCATTATCTTATCGGTTTCTTCTATAAGCGTGGGGATAAAGCGCAGAGCAATGCTCATCATCATGGCAAGCTCATGCACCGGAAATTTAATCTTTTTCATAGGGGCCAGCAGGCTCTCTATCGCGTCCGTTAGCTGCATAGGCGCCGTCGTATACGTGAGAAGGAAAGTCCCGCAGATAAGCATGACGATTCTGAGCATCATGAATACGGCGGCAAAAATACCCTCCTTCGTTATCTTGAAAATCCAAAACGAAACGAGCACCTCGCCCTGAGTGTAGAAAAGGTTCAGCACAGCCGTAATAAGGATAATTATTATGATAGGCTTGAGTCCGCTGAAAAGCGCCTTAGCTTTTATTTTAGATATCACGACGCACAGCGCCAGAAACGCAGCGCAAACGGCATAGGAAGCCGCCCCGTGCGCGATGAACAGTGCGACGATGAATGCAATGGTAATCAGTATTTTCGAGCGTGGGTCGAGGCGATGAATAAAGGTATCGCCGGGGAAATATTGCCCCAGGGTAATGTTTTTCAGCAAAGTCCGCGCTCCTTTCCAAGCCCGACGAGCGTGGCCTTCGCCTGCTCGACGGTGAAACTCGAAGCGTCAAGGCTGAGCCCGAGCTCCTTGAGGCGGAGCATTACGCGCGTAACCTCGGGAACGGAAAGGTTTATCGCCTCAAGCTCCTTGTCCCGCGCGAAAACCTCCCGGGGTGTCCCCTGCATGACTATCTGTGAATCCGAAAAGACCGCGAGGCGATCTACCGTATTGGCAATTTCCTCCATGCTGTGAGTAACGAAGATGACCGTGGAGCCCATTTTCTTGTGGTAGTACCTGATATTATCAAGAATCTCCTCGCTTCCCTGCGGGTCGAGCCCCGCGGTGGGTTCGTCGAGGATGAGCACCTCAGGCCTCATGGCGATAACGCCTGCAATTGCGACTCTGCGCTTCTGCCCGCCCGAGAGGTCAAACGGGGATTTTTGAAGCATTTCCTCTGTGACGCCGGTAAAATCGGCGGCCTCGCGGACGCGGGCGTCTATCTCTGCCTCGCTGAGCTTCATATTTTTGGGGCCAAACGCGATATCCTTATATACCGTTTCCTCAAAGAGCTGGTATTCGGGATATTGGAAAACGAGTCCGACCTTGAAGCGGACGCCGTGAACCGTTTCCTTTGAAGCCCAAATATCCTCTCCGTTGAAATAAACCTTGCCGGAGCTGGGCTTTAAAAGGCCGTTCAGATGCTGGATAAAAGTCGATTTACCCGAGCCCGTGTGGCCTATTATTCCTATTATCTCGCCCTTATCGGCCTCAAAGCAAACATCTTTTATAGCCACTCTTTCAAAGGGAGTGCCTTCGCTGTAAAGATGGGTGAGATTTTCAACCTTTAAAACAGGAGCCATTTCATGCTCTCCTTAAAAACTGCGGGATTATTGTTGCTTCAGTGCACTGAAAATGCTTTGTGCGCATTCCTCGACGCTCAGCGCCGAAAGCGGAAGCGAGAAGCCGGATTTATTAAGCTCATAAATAAGCTGCGTCGTTTCCGGGACGGACAGGCCAGCGGAGCGCATCGCTTCCACATCAGAAAAAACGTCTCTCGGAGCACCGTCTTTAATAAGCTTACCGTCAGACATGACTATCAGCCTGTCCGCGTCGATAGTTTCGTTCATATGGTGCGTTATGAGGACGACGGTGATACCGAGCTCGGCGTTAAGCCGCTTTATCGTTTCTATGACCTCCGAGCGCCCGAGCGGATCGAGCATGGCGGTAGGTTCGTCCAAAACTATGCATTTGGGGCGCATCGCGATAATCCCTGCAATGGCTACTCTCTGCTTCTGTCCGCCGGAAAGAAGATGCGGGGCGTGGAGGCGGAATTTATACATGCCGACGGCTTTAAGCGCTTCATCCACCCGTTCGCGTATCTCCGCGGGAGGGACGCCGAGGTTCTCCGGACCGAAAGCGACATCGGCCTCTACGACGTTTGCGACAAGCTGGTTATCCGGGTTCTGAA
>JAEEUX010000302.1 GCA_016290695.1 Oscillospiraceae bacterium | reverse complement strand
CACGGACGCTTTCCGGCTTTATGGAGCTTTTGCCCGCCGACCAGATGAAGATGGAGGCGATAATGGCGGCCCTGCGCGAAAGCTATTCGCTCTACGGCTTCACGCCGCTGGATACGCCTCTTATCGAGGCCAGCGAGATACTGCTCGCCAAGGGCGGCGGCGAGACGGAAAAGCAGATCTACCGCTTCACCAAGGGCGACACGGACCTTTCCCTCCGCTTTGACCTCACCGTGCCGCTGGCAAAGTACGTCGCGCTCAATTACGGAAGCCTCGCCTTCCCCTTCCGCCGCTTCCAGATAGGCAAGGTCTATCGCGGCGAACGCGCCCAGCGCGGCCGTTTCCGCGAGTTTTATCAGGCGGATATCGACATTATCGGCGACGGCAAGCTCGATATATCGAACGAGGCGGAGATACCCGCCGTCATCTACCGCACCTTCACCGCCCTCGGCCTGACGAAATTCGTCATCCGCGTGAATAACCGCAAGATTCTGAACGGCTTTTACGCCATGCTCGGCCTTTCCGAGCGCAGCGGCGACATTATGCGCACGGTGGATAAGCTCGATAAGATAGGCCCCGACAAGGTGCGCGAGCTGCTTTGCGCCGAGGAGATCGGCCTCACGGCGGCGCAGGCGGACGAAATTCTGAAGTTCATCGCCATACGCGGCACGAACGCCGAGGTTCTCTCGAAGCTGCGCGATTACGCGGGCCGCGACGAGCTCTTCGATACCGGCCTGGCCGAGCTGGAGACCGTCGCGCGCTATCTCGGCGATTTCGGCGTGCCGGAAACCAATTTCGCCATCGACCTTACCATCGCCCGCGGCCTTGATTACTATACCGGCACGGTCTACGAGACGGCGCTTCTCGACCACCCCGAGATAGGCTCCGTCTGCTCCGGCGGGCGCTATGATAACCTCGCGGGCTACTATACGGACAAGCTCCTGCCCGGCGTCGGCATCTCCATCGGCCTGACGCGCCTTTTCTACGTTTTGCAGGAGCAGGGGATGCTCTCCGACGAGCTGCCAACCGCCCCGGCGGAGGTTCTGGTCATCCCCATGACGGAGGATATCTCCTTCGCCGTCCGCTGCGCGACGAGGCTGCGCGAGGCGGGTCTGCGGACGCAGCTTTATAACGAAGCGAAGAAGTTCAAGGCGAAAATGGCCTACGCCGACCGCCTCGGTTTCCCCTTCGCCGCCCTTATCGGCGAGGACGAAGTCGCCGCGGGCAAATTGAGCCTTAAAAACATGAAAACGGGCGAGCAGGTTTTGGTAACGCCCGACGAGGCCGCCGCCCGCGTAATCACGGAGATTAAGGAGAGAGCAAGCATAAAGCCCATCAATGGATGAGGGGCGTATGCTGCAGGATAGGAAAAGCCTTCGACTGAAGGATTATGATTACAGCTCGGTAAGCACATATTTTATAACTGTATGTACAAAAGACCGCAGGTACTTATTATCGCACATCATCGTAGGGCGCGACGACCTCGGCGCGCCGCTGCCGATTGTGGCTTTACTGCCAGCCGGGAAAATCGCTGAAAGTACATTAAAGGCATTGCCGGAGCATTATCCGGGAGTGTCGCTTGATGATTATGTGATAATGCCTAACCACGTACATTTGCTGCTGACCATTGAGAATGAAGCAGGTCGCGGCGCGCCGGGGTCGTCGCGCCCTACGGTTTCGCAGATGATATCGGCTTGGAAGCGAATTACCAACAAGTCTTACGGGAAAAACATCTGGCAGACTTCGTTTTATGACCACATAATACGGAATGTTGAAGATTTTACATGTAAAGCCCAATATATCCTCGATAATCCTGCGAAATGGGCCGTGGACGAATACTGCTGCGTATAAAATATAACGCATATATTTATAAATCACACATATCTGCACACCCCCACGCATACCCCCCACACAACACACACAAAGGAGCATTTCACATGACACAGAATCGCACGCATACCTGCGGCCAGCTTCGGCTCAGCGACGCCGGGAGCCGCGTAAGGCTTTGCGGCTGGATGGAGAATTTACGCGAGGTCGGCGGAAGCCTTGTCTTCGTCGTCCTGCGCGATTTTTACGGCACGACTCAGCTCGTCACCGAGGACGCGGCGCTCATTTCGCAGCTCCGCGCGCTGAATAAGGAGTCCACCATCGCGGCGGAGGGCACCGTCCGCGAGCGTTCGAGCAAGAACCCGAAGATAGCGACGGGCGATATCGAGGTCGTCATCGACTCGGTCGAGGTCCTCGGGCGCTGCCGCTATAACGAGCTGCCCTTCGAGGTGAACCGCAGCCGCGAGGCGGACGAGTCTGCGCGCCTGAAATACCGTTATCTCGACCTGCGCAACCCCTCGGTGAAGGATAACATCGTCCTGCGCTGCAATGTCGTCGCCGCGCTGCGCGAGGCTATGA
>JAEEUX010000301.1 GCA_016290695.1 Oscillospiraceae bacterium | reverse complement strand
CCGCAGAGCTTGAAAAGATTCTCAAGGCGCACCCGGATATGGACTTTGTCCAGCTCCAGATTAACTATGCCGACTGGGAGAACCCTGCCGTCGAGTCCCGCCTCTGCTGGGAGACCGCGCGCCGTTACGGCAAGCCCGTCATCATCATGGAGCCCGTGAAGGGCGGCATCCTCGCTTCCCCGCCCCCGAGCGTCGAGAAGATATTCAAGGACGCCGCGCCCTCGGCTTCGCTCCCCTCCTGGGCTATCCGCTTCGCCGCCTCGCTCGAGGGCGTCATCACCGTTCTCAGCGGAATGTCGAACATCGAGCAGATGCAGGATAACCTCTCCTATATGGAGGATTTCAAGCCCCTCGACGAAGCCGAGCGCAAGGTCATTTCCGCCGCTCAGGAGGCGCTCAACGCCATCCCCACCATCCCCTGCACCTCCTGCGGCTACTGCCTGCCCGGCTGCCCGAACAAGATTAACATCCGCGGCATTTTCTCCGCGATGAACCAGTACCTCATCTACGATAAGATAGACGCGGCCAGAGGCAGCTACTCCTTCGCCACGGTCTTTACCGGCATGGGCGGCGCGAAGGACTGCGTCGAGTGCGGCCAGTGCGAAAGCGTCTGCCCGCAGCATATAAGCATCATCGACGAGCTAAAGCGCTGCGGAGAGAAGCTGGACGTGCCTCCCGCTCCGCCCGCTAAATAATCATACAAGGAAGTTTGCTCACACAATGCAGGATTCTTACGAAAAAATCACGCTGCCCAACGGCGTGAGGATAATTTTTGAAAAAATACCCTACCTGCGCTCCGTAAGCGCCGGTATATGGGTCGGCACCGGCTCGCGCTACGAAAAGGCCGAGCACAGCGGCATTTCCCACTTCATCGAGCACATGCTCTTCAAGGGCACGAAAACGCGCAGCGCCTCGGAGCTTGCCCGCCTGGTGGACGGTTCCGGCGGCCAGAGCGACGCCTTCACCTCCAAGGAGACCACCTGCTATTACGGCAAGACGCTGGACACGAACCTCGCCCTGCTGCTGGACGTTCTCTGCGATATGTTCTTTAATCACGATTTCCGCGACGATACGCTCGAAAGCGAGCGCGGCGTGATTCTGGAAGAGATCGACATGTATGAGGATACGCCGGAGGACCTCGCCGCAGAGCGCCTTTTCCGCGAGGCTTTTCGCGGCAGCGCCCTCGCGCGGCCCATCCTCGGCAGCCCCTCGGCCCTCGCGAAGATGACGCCGGATACCCTCAATAAGCACATGGAGGAGCATTATCTCGGCGGCAGCACCGTCGTTGCGCTAAGCGGCAGCTTTGACCGCGCGAATATCGACTGGCTCTGCGAAAAATTCGCCGCGATGAAGCCCGGGCGCGAGAAAAAGCCGCGCAAGGCGAACTATACGTCCACCTTCACGGCCAAGGCCAAGCCCATCGAGCAGAACCATATCTGCGTCGCATTCCCCTCCGTTTCCTTCCGCGATAAGGAGCGCTACGCCGTGCAGCTTCTTTCCAGCATCATGGGCGGCGGCATGAGCTCGCGCCTGTTCCAGAAGCTGCGCGAGGAGCTCGGGCTCTGCTATTCCGTTTACACCTTCTCGTCCATCCATGAGGATACGGGACTTTTCGGCATCAGCACGGCGCTGGGCGCGGACACGGAGGATACCGCCCTTGCAGCAATAGCGGACGAAGTGAAAAAGTTCGCGGACGACGGCGTTACCGAGGAGGAGCTGTCCCGCGCGCGCGAGCAGGTGAAGTCCGGCGTTATCATGTCGCTGGAATCGAGCTCCGCGAGGATGAACCGTCTTGCCCGCGGCGAGCTGCTTTTCGGCGAGATAGTCCCCGCCGAGGAGCTTATCGAGCGTTATAACGCCGTGACGCGCGAGGATATCCTCGCCGCCGCGCGCCGCGTTTTCCGCGCGCCCGCGTCGCTGTCCTGCGTCGGCAAGGTCCGCGCGCCGGAGGAGTACCGCAGCCTCTTTCCGCTGTGAGCGGCGCTGAATTATTTGCAGCGCAAGGCTCGGCGGCTGCTTCCCGCCGGTAAATATGCTTCCTGTAAAATGAAAAGCCGCGTCCGAGGACGCGGCTTTTCGCTCCCCTTGGATGCGCCGCAGCCTTTTCGTTCCCCTTGGATGCGGTCGGCACCCTTTTTTGCTCCCCTTGGATGCGCCGCAGCCTTTTTGCTCCCCTTGGATATGCCGCACCCTTTTTGCTCCCCTTGGATAAGGGGAGCTGGCGGCGACGCGCAGCGGAGACGTCTGAGGGGTGGAAGGTAACGTGAGGGCGGAACCATTATGGTTGATACAAAACCGGTTACCTCTCAGTCAGCTTCGCTGACAGCTCCCCTGAGAGGGGAGCGAAGGCGATGGTCGGTACCCTCTTTTGCTCCCCTTTCAGGGGAGCTGGCTCGGAGGCGCAGCCGACGAGTCTG
>JAEEUX010000300.1 GCA_016290695.1 Oscillospiraceae bacterium | reverse complement strand
TAGAGAAAGGCGCGTCCGACGTTCACTTCACCGTCGGAGCGCCGCCAATGATGCGTCTTGACGGTGATATCGTCCCTATCAGGGACGGGAAGCTCCTTCCGGCGGATACGAAGGATATCGCCTATGGGCTTATGAACGAGCGCGAGAAGGGCATCTTTGAGGCTGACGGAGAAACGGACTTCGCCCTCTCCATGGCCGGCGTCGGCCGCTTCCGCATAAACGTCTACCTTCAGCGCGGGACGACGGCTATCGCCGTCCGCGTCCTCAATTCTTCCATCCCAGCGCCCGAAAAACTCGGCATTCCCGAGGCCGTCCTCAGCATGTGTGAGAAAAAACGCGGCCTCGTCCTCGTCACGGGCCCGACGGGCTCCGGTAAATCGACCACCCTTGCCTGCCTCGTTGACATTATCAACCATTCGAGCCACCATCATATTATCACAATGGAGGACCCCGTGGAGTACCTTCACCGGCATGACCGCTCCATCGTGAACCAGCGCGAGATGGGGGCGGACTCGAAAAACTACGCCAGCGCCCTGCGCGCCGCTCTTCGTGAGGACCCCGACGTTATCCTCGTCGGCGAAATGCGCGACCTGGAAACCATCTCCGCCGCCGTAACCGCCGCGGAAACGGGCCACCTCGTTTTCTCCACGCTGCATACTATCGGCGCTGCCAATACCATAGACCGTATAATAGACGTTTTCCCGCCCTATCAGCAGCAGCAGATACGCACCCAGCTTGCCGACGTCCTCGAGTGCGTCGTCTCGCAGCAGCTCCTGCCGCGCACGGGCAAGGGCAGAGTCGCGGCGATGGAGGTTATGATCACCAACAGCGCCATCCGCAGCCATATCCGCGAGGCAAAAACCTTCCAGATACCCACCGTTATGCAGACGAACCGCCGCCTGGGCATGATAACGATGGACGAATCGCTCGCGGAGCTTTACAGAAAGGGCGAGATTACGCTCGATAACGCTATCGCATACGCGCAGGACCCTGCCGCCCTGAGAACGCGCCTTATGGTCTGATGACCGACGCCTTTCCCGCCGCCTCCGCGGCATCCGAAAAACCAGGCGATCCGCGCTTTACCTTACGATGGGAGTGAATTTCATCCGATGACAACCTTCGCTTATCAGCTTCTGAATACCAGCGGAAAAACAGTCAAGGGCACCATAGACGCCGAGACCCGCGAAAAAGCGGCGGCGCTGCTCAAACAAAACGGTTCTACGCTTATCTCGATAGAGGAGGCTAACGCCCTTTCCAAAAATATGGAAATCGGCATCTTCGCGAAAAAGCCGAAGGCCAGAGAAATGGCGGTCTTCTGCCGCCAGTTCGTGAGCATAATAAACGCCGGCGTTTCCGTTACGAACTGCCTCAATATGCTCGCCGCGCAGACGGAGAACAAAATCCTCGCCTCCGCGCTCAATGACCTACGCATGGGTATAGAGAAGGGTTCGTCCCTCGCCGAGTCCATGTCGGAGCATCCGGATATCTTCCCGGATATCTTCATCACGCTTGTCAAGGCGGGCGAAATCTCCGGCTCGCTGGACGTTTCGTTTGACCGTATGGCCGTCCAGTTTGAAAAGGACGCAAAGCTCAAGGCCACGGTGAAAAAGGCTTCCGTTTACCCCACGGTCGTCTGCGTCGTCGCGGTCGTAGTCGTCGCGCTGCTGCTCGCCTTCGTCGTGCCGAGCTTCACGAGCATGCTTTCGGACCTCGGCTCCGAGCTCCCGCTGCTCACCAAAATCGTCGTCGCCGCGAGTGATTTCGTTATCGCCCGCTGGTATATAGTCCTCGTCGTGCTTGCTGCGATTATTATGGGCATCCGCTTCTACAGGAAGAGCGAGGGCGGCAAACGCACGCTCAGCCAGCTCGCCATCCGCCTGCCGCTTATCGGCAACCTCACGGTTAAAACCGCTGCGGCGCGTATGTCCCGCACGCTGTCTACGCTTCTCGCCTCCGGCATCCCCATGATTGACGCCATCGGCATCACCGCCGAGACTATGACGAACTTCACCTTCCGCGACGCGCTCAACGATGCGAAGGACGATGTTTCGATGGGTTCTCCGCTTTCGGAGTCCCTCAAACGCAGCCAGGCTTTCCCTCCGCTTGTTTACCATATGGTGGGCATCGGCGAGGAGTCGGGTAATATCGACAATATGCTCAATAAGCTTGCCGATTACTATGACGAAGAGGTCGAGCTCGCAACTCAGGCCCTTATGTCCGCCCTTGAGCCGTTGATTATTATTGTCCTCGCGCTCATAATCGGCGCAATCGTCGGCGCCGTAATGCTCCCGATGATGAGCATGTATTCCTCCCTCGAAACCCTGTGACGGTGATTATTTAAATTAGACCCCACCCACCCGCCCCCTCCACCGCCGTTGGGCTATGCCGCAGCCATTTTGCTCCCCTTGGATAATAGCGCACCCCA
>JAEEUX010000051.1 GCA_016290695.1 Oscillospiraceae bacterium | reverse complement strand
GCTCGTGCTGATAAGAACATAGAAAAACATCAAAAAGCCGAGAACCTCAACGCCGTGTGTCATTACGTCCGTCGATACCGGCTGCCCCAAATACTGCCAGAGCGCATAGACGACCATCCAGCAGCAGTAGGCAAAAAGGAACGCGGAGAAGGTCTTGGACGAGTCCTTAATCAGCTCAGAATAAATCATATTGGACAGGGACACGGCGGTCATAGATCCCAGAGACTGGAGGCTGAATTCATCATCCTCCGTAAAAGGGATGACCTCGCCGTTATCTCCAAGCTTGTTAATGAGTTGGAGGACACCTATAAGCTTCTCCTCCGAATCCTCCAACGGGACCACCAGCATAGACGCCGTGCGGTAGCCCGTCATCGCGTCGTAACGCTTGGGTCCGGAGAAATCGAAGCGGTCGCTGTTATAAACGTCCGGGATGTTTATAAGCTCGCGGTGAATGGCGGAGAAAGCGCAGACGTTTTCCTCCTGCAGCTCTACGGGCGGCAGGCTCGCATCCTTACTTGTCCTGTTCACCTTCTGCGAAAGGGTCTTCATGATGTGGAAGCTCAGGCGGCCTTTTTCATGGATATAGAGCGTCCCCGCATCGCAACCGGATATTTTCATTGCCTCCGCAAGAAGCTTTTCCAGCAGAAGGTTTTTGTCCTTTTCGGTCGTCAGCTCGCTGCCAATGGCAACGATCTCATGGAGTTCAGCTCGGTTCAGCACCTGTTCTCACCTTCTCTAACCTCTGTACGGTTGTCGTACCATGTCCACTGGACATGGTATAATGCTGTTTTTTTCTGTTCCCGCGAAGCGGGGAGAAAAACAGCATTTGATTATAATAACCATTATGCGGTTATTATACCACAATAAGCCGCAGAGATAAAGAGCTTATGCTGACAATTATTTTACATTTTTTCGTCCTTATTATCGTTTGGCATTATAAGGATGCTTTGCATTATTGTTAGCTTTGCAACTATAACTCTCGTGTCAAATCAGACGTTTAACTATTAATCGGTTAATTTGCTCAAAACCCTTGATTATAGTGAAAATTTGTATATAATTACTATATAACAAGAAACTCACAGGAGGAAAAATGTTGGATTATATCAATGCGCCCGGGCGCATATATGACATTCAGGGTTACGCCGTCCATGACGGCCCGGGTATACGCACGACCGTTTACACGAAGGGCTGCCCGCTGCGCTGCCTTTGGTGCCACAGCCCGGAATCGCAGAGGCGCGATTTTGAGCTCGGGTACCTCCCGGTAAAGTGCCTCGGCGCGGATATCTGCGAGGATGACTGTATAAAGGCCTGTCCCGAGGGCGCCATAAGCCGCGATAAGCCCGTCCCGGCGCCGGACGGCTCCGGCGACATTCAGAAGATAATTATTGACCGCGCTAAATGCACCGGCTGCATGAAATGCGCCGAAGCCTGCATATGTGAGGCGCTTTACACCGCAGGCTGGGACACGACGGTGGACGAAGTCTACAATCGCGTTATGAAGGACGTAAGCTTTTTCGCCGACGGCGGAGGAATAACCATATCCGGGGGCGAAGCGATGGCTCAGTTCGATTTTACGCTGAACCTCGCAAAACGTCTCAAGGACAGCGGAATACACATCTGCCTCGATACGACGGGCTTTGCCCCCACCGCCCACTTTGAGGAAATAATGCCGTACATAGACCTTTTCCTATATGATATTAAGCACATGGACCCCATAATGCATAAAAAGCTCACCGGGACGGACAACGAAATAATCCTCAAAAACGCCCGTTTCCTCGCCGAACACGGCGCAGCGCTCCAAATACGCTTTCCCATCATCCCGAGGCTGAACGATCAGGAGACGAACATCCGCAAAACCGCCGAATTCTGCGCTTCGCTCGGGGAGTCCGTGAAGCTCGTACAGCTTCTCCCCTACCATAAGGCGGGCCGCAGCAAGTATGACCGTCTGGGCTGGCATTACCGGCTCAGAAGAGTCGAACCGCCGGACGAAGATTTCATGCAAAAAACGCTTGAATTATTCCAAGGCATGGGTCTCAACGCCCAAATCCACTGATTTTCGTCAAAAAAATGTGCTCAGCACAGAAAGGAATATAAAATGACAAACTTTGATTACCCCATTTCGGAGCGTATTCAGGCTTTGAAGGAAAAGCGGCTGCGTATCAACAAGGACCTTCGGCTCAATTTTGAACGCAACCGCATCATCACGGAGTATTACAAGGAGCATCCCAACGAGTATCCCATCCTCAAGCGCGCGGGCTTCCTCTACACCTGGCTCACCACCCGCGAGATAAATATCGACGACGATGATATTTTCCTCGGCGACGCCGGCCCCCATTGCCGCACACTGCATTTTGACATAGAGCAGTGCAGCCAGCAGTGGATGCGCGGCTGCTTCGGAGATACGGACGAACGCTTCAAAGCGGCGTGGCAGGTTCCCGGCAGCGTTTGGGTGGACGACGAGGACAGAAAGTGGATCCTAGAAGCCGCCGATTTTTGGAAAACTAACGACATTGCCTCCACCGCTATGGGGCTCTTCCCCGAGGAATTCACCGCCAGGATGGCCCCCTTCAAGGATTTCCTCAACGGCTCCTACCCCGGCCATTTCACGCCGAACTACGAGCGCGCCGTTACGGTGAGCTTCGGCGAGTGCAAAAAGGTCGCACAGCAGAGGCTTGAAGAGATCCGCAATCATACGACGACGGACAACGTCCGCAGCGAGCTTTTCTACCGCGCTTACATCAAGGTCTGCGACGGCATGATAGCCATGAGCAAGCGCTACGCCGAGGGCTGCCGCAAAAAGGCCGAGCAGACCGCCGACGCACAGCGCAAGGCTGAGCTTCTCAAGATGGCCGATTCCTGCGACTGGATAATGGAGCATCCCGCCCGCAATCTTTGGGAGGGCATCCAGAGCATGTTCTTCTACCAGTACCTGCTCACGGCGGACGGTACCCACTGGGCCGATTCTCCCGGTCTTATCGACAGCTTCCTCGGGCCTCTCGCCGAAAACGACATTGCCAGGGGCGAGCTCACCCGCGAGCAGGCGCAGGATATGTTCGACGCGCTCGTTCTCCATTTCGGCGACCAGATAATCATGTTCCCGAAGCCGAATAACGACCAGCTTATCGAGGCTCATAACAGCGGCAAAACCATGTTCGACCTTCAGGGCGGCATGCAGAACATCGCCGCGGGCAGCCTTATCACCATCGGCGGCATGAGGCCGGACGGCAGCGGCGACTATAATATCGCCACCGAAATGGTACTCCTTGCCTATTACCGCCTGCGCGTAGCCGAGCCGAGTCTTGCGCTCCGCATCAACAAGGGCACGCCTGACCGCATCTGGGAAATCGCAGTAGAGTGCAGCAAGCGTCTCGGCGGCATCCCACAGTTCAATAACGACGACGTTGTCATCCCCGCGATGCTGAAAAGAGGCGTTCCCATTGAGGACGCCCGCCGCTACTCGGTATTCGGCTGCGTGGAGCCTGCTATAAGCGGCAAGGAGTGGTCGATGGGAGCTAACTGCGGCGCTTTTGGCGCGGGCAACAGCCCTATCGGCGTATTGCAGTACATCATCCATGGGAACAAAGACCCCATGAGCGGGCGCGAGGGAGATCTTCCCTGCAAGAAGCTATATGAGTATGACAGTTTCGAGGAATTCCAGGCAGAATTCGAGCGCCAGTGCAAACACTACATAGACGAAATGGCGAGGATGTACCATTTCGCTGCGCTCGTTTTCAATACGGCCTGGCCCGTTCTCTCCGCCTCCATGATGACGGCGGGCTGCCTCGAATCCGGCAAGGACGTCACCTGGGGCGGCGCGACGTATAACGGCACAGGCTCGATGATTGGAGCGGTCGCGACGGTCGGCGACAGTCTGTATGTGATAAAGAAGCTCTGCTTCGATGACAAGACCGTCTCCGCCCGTGATCTTTACGATGCCATCTGTGCCAACTGGGTCGGCTTTGAAAAGCTCCGCCAGACTATTCTCCATGCCGTCACCCATTACGGCAACGACGATGACGGCCCCGATTCCCTCGTTGAATGGTTCACGAATCTCTGGGTCGATTACTATAATTCCCGCCCCGGCGTTAACAACGGCACGAACAACTGCGGCGCGCTCGATCTTTACTGGGTCGGCGGCGGCAAGCGCCAGTGGGCGACTCCGGACGGAAGGAAGACCGGAGATCCGCTCTCCATTTCAAGCGATCCTCGTCAGGACTGCGTAAAGAACGGCCCGCTTTCCTACGTTAAGAGTGTGGCGAAGATGCCCTGGGTCAAGCTTCGCTGCGGCGGCGCGATAAACGTAAGGCTTGACGGAAACTCCGTCAAGAGCGAGGACGCGCGATCCAAGGTTCGCAAGCTTATAGAAACCTATTTCAAGCTCGGCGGCCTGCAATGCCACTTCACCGTCGCCGATACGGAGGTTATGCGCGCCGCGCAGAAGCATCCCGAGGATTATCAGGATCTCATTGTGCGCATTGCGGGCTTCTCGGCATACTTCACGCACCTGTCCTTCGACGATCAGGAGAACTATATCCAGAGGCTTGAGCTCGGAGTGTAAAAACTGCAAAAACCATGAGAAAGCGCTGCCCGTACACAATCGGGCAGCGCTTTCATTTTCTCCTATTCCAGCTCTACATCCATACACGACAGCAGCATCGGATTAATGTCAAACTCCGCTTCGTCCCCTCTTTTGCAATCTATGTCCGTAACATCCAGAGTTACGGACTCGGAGCCAACCGCGCCCAGCACGGGGCATTTTATTCCCCCGATAATTGCGAAGGGAATGTTTTTCCTTACGAACCGTTCCTTAAATATTCGTGCAAAGCTTCTCAGCTCTCCCAAAAGTGTCCGCTCGCCTTCGTTTTTTGCAAGGGCAAAGCCGTAATGTGTTCCTATTTGGCAGGTTGCCGCGCGTATAGCTTTGTTTGCCTTGTATCCCGCTCCGTAGCCCACGCTCATTCCCGCCGGAAGCTCCCTTATCTGTTCTATCGGGACGCTGCAATGTCCCGTTGCCTGCAGGCCAAAGCTTTCAGCCTGCGCGATTCTTCCGAAAATGGCGCTGCCAACCCTTACGGCGTCCAGATTCATCTCCGGGTGATGAAACAGTGCCGAGCTGGCCGAAATATGGCGGATGCCGGGGTCTATTCCCGCATCGGAAAGCTCCTTCAGGACTCTGCTAAACAGGCCAAACTGCTTCTTTACGAGTTTGGCGTTACAGCCGCAGCAAAAATGAGAATAGATACCGATAAACTCTATTTCCGGGCAATTACTATACATCCGGCATATCTCCCTCGTCTGCTCCGGAAAAAAACCGCGTCTTCCCATACCCGTGTCGATTTTTATATGTGCACGAGGGCGCTTTCCCGTGATATACCACAGGTTTTTGAGTATTTGTGCGTCAAACGAGGAAGAAACCGTGAAGGAAACGCCGATTCTCGCAAGGGCGATGATTTTGTCCGTCTCTGACAGAGGCGTAAGCAGAAGCAGGTCGTCAAACCCGATTCCCGCGCGAGAAACTGCCATCGCCTCATCGGGCGACGTTACAGCAAAGCGCCTTATCCCGTTTTCTGCGCAAAGCGATGCAAGCCGTGTGCAGCCAATGCCGTAGCCGTCGGCCTTTACCGCCGCGTAAACGGCGGCGTCCCCTGCCTGTTCGCGGATACGGGCAATGTTATGCTCCAGCCTGCTTCTCTCAATTACATAGCGCCTCATTAAAAATGCAGTCCTTTCTTTTGTACAATGGTATCATAAGAAAAGACTGCATATAAAATGCGTAATAACTGCATCAAATTTGTATCATTTCCGGGTCATTCGTCAAGCAATATTAAGGCAGAAAAGGTCGCCGGAATAGTATACCGGAACATCTTCCGAGCGCTCCTCCGTTTTCAAGGTAACGGCTGTCGAAAATTCCGATGTCTGCTCCTGTTCAGCTTCGGTTCCGTAATATATCCCCAGTATTTTCCCTATCAGCTCAAAGGTCAAAGGGTCCGGTTCCCAAAAGCTCATAGTGTCGTCACTGACTAATAGCTGAAGAAGCTTGTCCATCTGTTCGTCATAAACGGCTTTGATATAAACGCCGTCATAATACGTGTCCACTTCCTCTCCAAAGCGGAACTCAATCTCCCACACAGTAAAGGAATGTCCGCTAAGATCCGAAACGGTATAGTGACGGGGCTGCCCCGCAGTTGAAGCGAGGAAGCTTTGATAGCTGAAATCGTATAGACTCACGACGGAGGCCGTAAGCTTTTTTATCTCGGTTACGGTTTTTTCCGTCACCTTATCGGCTTCTCTGTCCGCAGCGGGAAGATCCGTTACTAAATAGCCATCAAGGTTTCTCAGCATTTCGAGTCTGCCGAGGATGGATAGCTCCGAGCTTGCGCCGTCGTCCTCCGTGATTAAAAACTCCTCCTCAGTCTCCAGCTGCCGCAGATCCTGACGCTGAAAATATGAGGACGGAAAAATGAAGCAGAAGACTATTACAGCAACAGTCACCGGCAGCAGGAGAAACAGCAGCAGTCTTTTCATGCCGCGCCTCCGTTCAGTGTCACCTTAACGATGGTTCCCTTGCCCATGATGCTTTCAAACTCCATTGTGCCGTTATGCAGTTCGACGATTTGTCTGCACAGACTCAGGCCGAGCCCCACACCGCCCTGCGCCCTGCTGCGCGATTTATCTACGCGGTAAAAGGCTTCCGTTATCCTGCTCAGCGCCTCCTGCGGCATGCCTTTCCCGTTATCCACGACGCGTATGGCGCAGCCGGTTGTGGTCATGTCGCTGAGAATATATATATTTCCGCCGTTATCCAGAGCCTTTCTCGCGTTGTCCATAAGGTTTATAAGCAGGGATTTCACGAGGTCCGGCTCAAGGAGGCACTTTCCCTCCTGGCATTTGCACTGAATAACTACGTTTTGCTTTTGCAGGACGGGCTTAAACTCCTTAACGAGGTTTCCTATAAGCGCCGCAGGGGAAACCGCCTTTAATTCAAGCTCCTGCCTGTTCATCACAAGAAGATCCAACAGCTTCAGCGAAAGACTTTCAAGGCGCTTACTCTCTGAAAAAATGTAGTTGGCCGCTTCCTGCTGCTCTTCAATATCGAGGCTCTGACCGCGAAGGAGGTCTGCGTAGCCGATTATGGAGGTCATCGGCGTTTTCAGTTCGTGGGCAAAGGCGCCCATGAATTCCTCCTGGCGGCGCATAGTCTCGCTTATCGTCTCAATATTTTCCTCCAGCTTGTCCGCCATATGGTTAAAGTCTCCGGCAAGGAGCTCTATCTCGTCCCCGGAGCGTATTTTCGCTCGGCTCGTCAGGTCCCCCGCCGCTATTCTTTTTGCGGTTTCCGAGAGCTTTCGGAATGGTCTTGTAATAAAAAGCGAAATTAAATAAGATACTCCTGCTCCGATGACGAGCACTGCTATGAGCATGAGGCGATATAGGCGGATTTGGCTGTCTCGCACGCTGTAGACCTGAGTAACGTCCCGGCTGATTTGCAGTGACAGGCTCTGGTCGTTAATTATCATAGGGTGCGTGATAAGGATATATTTCCGTCCCGCAAGCTCAACAAGCTTCTGAATGCCCCTTCCCTCTTTAAAGAGCGCGGCTATCCGCTCTGTGCCGAGCTCCAAGTCCGGCACGGTCCCGGCTTCGTAAACAGGCTTTCTGTACCCGGAAACGCTCTCCAGTCTCAGACCCGACCACAGGGAATTGGCCTGATCGTCTATCTGGAACATAGTGTCGTTAATATTGCTCAGCAAATCCCACGAATACGCCTTCTCAAGCGCCGTCTGCTGCAAAATATTCTCTACCATGCGGCAGGCGCTTTTCGCGTTGTCTGTCTCGCTTTTGAGGGACGAGCGGAACGAAACGGTAATGAGGGCGCATACGCTTATCGCAAAAGCAAGCGACAGTAATATCGTCGTGCATAGCATTATTTTTATTCGCAGCTTCAAGCCCGTTTCCTCCTTTCCGTTTATCCGTGCCCTTTACGCCTCAAGCCGATAACCAACCTTGTGTATGGCAACTATGTTGTCCTCCCAGCCGACCTTTTTTCTCATCCGCTGGACATGGAGGTCTACAGTGCGGCTGCCGGAGAGATACTCCCCTCCCCACACGCGTTCGTATATCGTTTCGCGGTAAAGCGCAATTCCCGGATTCTGCGCAAAAAGGAGCAGCAGCTCGTATTCTTTGTTCGTGAGCTGGATTTCCTCGTCCCCGCGCTTAACAACCATGCTCTTAGTATCTATATACAGTCCGCAGATCCGTATGATGTCATTGAGCTTATTATATCTGCGGAGCACCACCTCCACGCGTGCCAGCAGCTCTATTATTTCAAAGGGCTTGACAATATAGTCCTCTGCGCCCATTTTAAGGCCCTTCACCCGGTCCGTGACGGCGTTTTTCGCCGTAAGGAAAATCACGGGGATTTCGAGGGGCTTGATATACTCCATTAGCTCAAAGCCGTCGGCGCCGGGAAGCATAACGTCCAGAAGCACGAGATCAAAGAATTCTTTTTCGAGTATATCCGCAGCCGCAATGCCGTCATAAGCGCAGCAGCAGCTGTACCCGGCTTTTGTAAGACTGAGCCGAATAAGGTTTGATATAGGTTTTTCGTCTTCAACTATAAGTATTTTTATCAAAGCGAATCATCTCTTTTACAGTCTTTTCGATATAAACATTATCACACGCGCGGTAAAATATCAACTTAACCTTAAATAATTCTACAGGCATGAAGACCCGAGTTTTCAAAGGGCCGGCGAATAGATAATAATTGCAAAAATATCACAAAAAGCCATGGCAATTTGTGCAAATTGTGTTATAATTGCACTAATAGAATTTGAAAGGAGCGACACTATGCAGCTCGATTTGAAAAAAATGCCTTTCGGTCAATGTCTGAGCCGTCACCTGCTCTTTGAGGAGTGGGACCCTCAGGGCAAGGGCTACACAAAGGGTCTGTACCTCGCTCTCGCCGCAGAAAGCAGCAGCATGTTCGGCGGAGTGGTTTCCCGCAGCGCCGGAATGGTAAAGCTTACGCCGACGCTCGGCGGCGAAGAGCTTCCCGTCACCGTGGAGGCAAGCGTCTCGGAGGCCGCTCTGCACTCTGGCGGGAAAACGCTTCGCATGGCGATCGATGGGAAAGCCCTGCTTCTGGAGTCTGACGGTCTCAGTCTCACGATGCAGGTCCGCCTCGGCTTCGGCGAAACTGCCGCCGACTTTGAAAACGGTTACGTTTTGAACATGGGGCCCACGCGCTACATCATCGAAATGCGCAAGGGCAAAGCGGACTTGCAGGTCATGTGGGATCTCACCGCCCTTCATTCTACGGATCCCGTCATCACTCTCACGCCCGAGGACGGCAGGCTTGAGGCCGTATTCTGGGACACTGATTCGAGCTTTGCCCGCCCGGAGATTGCCCCCAATGTCTCCGCAGCCGCCAGGAAAGCGGAGACTGCCTTCGCCGATTTCAGGGCGCGCTGCTCCGGCACGAACGAGGTATACGCCTACGCTCTGTGGCTCAGCTTCCAGAAAACGCGCGGGCAGGAGCTTCTTATCGCGAACAAAATGTCCGACGTCAAGGCGCTCGGGCGCGCCCAATTCACCGCCGCGCTCGCTTATAAGGATACGGAGCAGGTCCTTGACGCGCTTCTTAACGTTTTCGCCCTCATGACTCCCGCCGGGATGGTCCCCGCCTGGGTGAAGGATTCCGCCATTCTGCCTGAGGCCGCGCCCCCGCTTTGGGGGCTCGCACTCTGCCGCGCTATAGCTCACGATGGTCTGGACGGCGCAGCTAAGGATAAGCTTGAGCGCTGCTATGAGCTTGCCGCAAAGGCCACCGAGTGGTGGTACAGCAACCGCTCGGCAAACGGTGCCTGCTTCTATGCCTACGCCTGCGAAAGCGGCTGGGCAAGGCAGCCCCTTCCCTCCGACGCGACCCCTCAGGTCTTCCCCGACCTCTGCGCGTGGATGTTCCTTAACTGCAAGGCGCTCGCCGCCCTCGCGGATAAGCTCGGCAAAAGCGACGCTGCCGCGTGGCATGACAAGGCCAAGGCACAGCTTGACATTCTGAAAAGCCTTTGGGAAAACGGTGCTTTCGTCATACGAAACGCCATCACAGGTGAAGAAGCGCCCTGCCCGTCAGACAGCGCCATCATGACCCTCGCTTTGGGCGAGGATCTGCCCGAAGGCGTCGCCCCGACGGGTGAAGCGGACGGCATCCCCGCCTATATTGCGGCCTTAGGCTGCTCAAAACGTGCTGCGGCGCTGGCGGCTGAAAGCATTGAAAAATCCGGTGTTCCCGCAGCCGCAAATTATGACCCCGAGCTTTGCGCCCTGAGCTTAGCGCTGGAAGAAAGGAGCTGAAAAGATGTTTGGAATAGGCGAAAAATTTGACCTGACCCATGCGGTCTATGCGCGCGAAGGAAGCGCGTTCTTCCTCATCGAGAACTATTATTCGCACCTGCTCCAGCTCTCCTCCTATAAGCCCGGCGCGTGGCTGGACTCCAACCCCTTCCTCTTCAATCTCCGCGCCTTTCTGGGCGAACGTGAGATGCCCTATACCTATCACGGCGACCCCGGCAGCATGAAGCTCACCTGCATGACCGGGCAGCTTGAGCTTATTTTTACATACAATGAATATGCGCGCATACTCGGCACGGGCGGACTCAGCCTCATGCTTGAGGCTTCGCGCTACAAGCCCGGTGCTCCCGCCGTTGACGGCGCCTGCCACGGCGTATGCACGCTCCCGGACGGCACGACCGAGCTGAGCTGGTCCACCTACGGCAAGCTCCGCCTGAACCCGCTGAAGGGCAGCGTCAAGGTAGAGACAGAACAAAACGACGTGGGTGAATATACCGCCGTGAAGCTCACTCTCCTGCCCGACGCAAACGGCGAATCAGACTTCGCGCTCCATGAGGATATGATAGAAATCCCCGCGCTCCCAAAATCTTACCCCGCGCCGGAGGAGCTGCGGAAGGACGGGTTTGAGCGCTACGCAAGCTTCCGGCAGAATTACCGCAAGCCCGCCGAGGGCTTCGAGCAACTCTTTAACTACGCTTCCCACACCGTTTGGGCAAGGCGCACAAAGCCCGGCGCAGGCGGCATATACAAAAGCCCGATGATTCTCATGCATTACGAATACCTCGGAGAAGGCTTTTCATGGCAGCAGAGCTTCAACGGCATGGCCATGCTTAATAACCCCAAGGAGGGCTGGCGCCAGATATGCACGATGTTCGAGTATCAGAACGAGCAGACCGGGCAGCTCCCCGGCAACGTCGGCTTCCTCACAGCCAACGCCGGAATTCAGCCGCCCATTCAGGGCTTTGCGCTGGATTACCTCATACAGCATTGCGGCGACAGCTTCCTTACGCGCGAGGAATGCGAAAAGATGTACCCGAAGTTCGCCAAATGGCTTGATTTCTGGGTGACCTACCGCTCCGCCGGACGCGGCGATGTCGTTCAGATAAATTCCCCGAACGACTCCGGCTGGGACGACGCGACGATTTTTGCCGACGGTTTCCCCACGGTGAACCCCGATCTAATGGCGTTTATGATAGACCTTCTCGAAGCAACGGGCCGTCTCGCCGAGGGCTGCGGCAAAAATGCCGAAGCAGAGGAATACTACGCGCGCAGCAAGTGCCTTCTTCAAATCCTGCTCGACGAGCATTGGGATGGCGACCGCTTCGTGACCATGCATAACGGCAAACCCGTCAAGAGCCTCTCGATCGCGGGCTTCCAGCCGATAATCCTCGGCAAAAAGCTCCCGCAGAACATCATTGACCGCATCACCGAGCAGCTTCTTGAGGAGGATAATTACCTCACCGAAATCGGTCTTGCCTCCGAAAGTCTCCGCAGCGCGAACTCCGATTACGGAACCAGCACCTTCGTCCACGGGCGCGTAGTTGCGCCGGTGCAGCTATTCATGTGCGCCGGGCTGAACCTCGCCGGAAAAAAGAAGGAGGCGGCGTACATCGCCCGCCGCTTCTGCCGGTGCAGCCAGGAGCGCGGCTGTATTCTCGGCTTTCCGCCGAGAACGGACGTCTATCCCGCCACGGGCAAGCCCGTTTTCATCACACCCGGCCCAGTTGCCTCCGATGGCTGGCCGTGGAGCAGTTGGAACGCCTGCTCGAACCTCACGCTCATTACCTCCGTCATCCCCGAGGATGAGTAATAAGCGTTGTTTCACTCGGTAATTCCGTTCACAGGCTTGTTTTTTTCGCTCCGGCATCACTACCGAGGGCTCGCAAAAAGATATACAATGATGGTTTTTTATGCTCCGTTATGTGCATATTGTTAGTTGCCTTATGTATTTTTGCTAAAAATATACTGTAAATATCATACAGTTAACCGTTGAAAAATGAGCTAAAATATGGTATAAATAACATAGTGAATAGCCCTCAAATAATGGTTATTCGTTTCATTAATGTTTTCCTTTCTTGTGAACTCCTTCCAGCAC
>JAEEUX010000299.1 GCA_016290695.1 Oscillospiraceae bacterium | reverse complement strand
CCGGTACCGTACAGCTCGGCGAGGACATCGTCAACAACGGCGTTTTCATCGCCTTCGCGCCCTACGAAAACCCGGAGATCGCCGTGGCCGTGGTAGTCGAGGCCGGCGGCTCGGGCTCCGCCGTCGCGCAGATAGCCCGCGACGTTTTCGATTATTGGTTCGCGGCGAAAAATTCCGAGACAAGGATCCCCACGGAGAACGTGCTGCTCAAGTGATACGCAGCCGCAGCCTCTTTCGTTCCCCTTGGCTGCGCCGCACCATATTTGCTTCCCTTGGATAAGGGGGGAGCAAAGGCTCAGTCGGAAGCATTTTTGCTCCCCTTCCCTTGGATGCGCCGCACCACTTTTTGCTCCCCTTGGATAAGGGGAGCTGGCGACGGCGCGAAGCGGCGGCGTCTGAGGGGTGGAAACTAACGTGCGGGCGGAAGTTATTTGGTTAATCCAAAGTCTGACGACCTCTCAGTCAGCCTGCGGCTGACAGCTCCCCTTATCCAAGGGGAGCGAAGGCGCTTCGCGCGGACGACCCCTCAGTCAGCCTGCGGCTGACAGCTCCCCTTATCCAAGGGGAGCGAAACGCGCCTGCGGCGCGGGGAGAAGGCCTCTTCCTTTGTCGCTTTTAACCATAAGCTGCGCTTCATAAGACGGCTAATTTACCAAAGCATGCGAAGCTTTTAAATATTCTATTGAAAACTCCATACATTTTGGTATATAATAATCAGAAAATAGGGCTTTAGCGCCCGTTTCAGCATTTTGGTAATTATTTTTTACCCCGGTGGCTGCGACGCTTGCCCGAAAGGAGTCCCGATGGGCAGGACTATCGTTGTTACCTCCGGCAAGGGCGGAACGGGGAAAACCACCGCCTCCGCCGCAATTTCATCCTTTCTCACAGCGGGCGGCAGCCGCGTCCTTTGCATAGACGCGGACGCGGGCCTCAAAAACCTCGACCTCTGCCTCGGCCTTTCCGACAGGGCCATGCTCGATTACGGCGACGTGCTCGCCGGGCGGTGCAGGCTCGACGAGGCCGTCCTTCCGCACCCGGACATTCCCGGCCTCTTCTTTCTCACGGCGCCCGTCGTCCCCTCGGAGGAGGGGGATGAGGCCAAGGGCTTCGAGGCGATGGTTCGCTTCGCCGCAGAGCATTTTGATTACTGCATTATCGACTCTCCGGCAGGGCTCGGGCCCGGCTTTCGCGCCGCGGTCAGCGCCGCGGACAGCGCAATAATCCTTGCCGTGCAGGACCCTTCCAGCCGCCGCGATTCAGCGCGCGTCGTTATGGAGCTTGGCGCGCTCGGGATAAAGGACGTGCGCCTTGTTGTCAACCGCGTCCGCCGCTCCGTTTTCTCCCGCTCGAAGCTCACGATCGACGACGTTATCGATTCCGTCGGCGCACAGCTTCTCGGCGTCGTGCCCGAGGATGAAAACGTCGCCATCGCCGCCGCGAGGGAGATACCGCTTTTCCTCTATGGCGAGCCGGGCCGCGCGGCGCTCGCGTTTATGCGCATCGCGCGCAGGATAAAGGGCGAAAAGGTTCCGCTCGAAATCAAATGACATAGTAGTTCCCGAACAATCTCTAAGCAAACGCAGCAAACGCCGATGTTTGCGAAAGAATAATGGAGGTTCGTTTTATGAATATAGCGCTGTTGGCACATGATAATAAAAAAGAGCTTATGGTTCAGTTCTGTATCGCCTACTGCGGTATCCTCTCCGGCAACCAGATTTGCTCCACTGCCTCGACGGGCAAGCTCGTGAGCGAGGCGACGGGGCTGCCGATTACCACCTACATGTCCCGCAAGCAGGGCGGCGTGCAGCAGATAGCCGCGCGCATCGAGTATAACGAGATAGACCTTGTGCTGTTTTTCTGCGATCCGCAGTCGGCGCACTATGCGGAGGATCTCAAGCTCATAGTCGAAAGCTGCGACAAGCATTCCATCCCCTTCGCCTCCAATGTGGCGACGGCGGAGGTTCTTATTCTCGGCCTCCAGCGCGGAGACCTCGGCTGGCGCGATATCGTTAACCCGAAGTGACCGCGCGGCGCGCAGTACGGGGTTTTGTGACGATGTAATATGCATGGCGCGCAGGCAAGACTGCATCCCTGCCTTCCCCTGGGGGAAGGTGGCAACAAGGAGCGCGCTGCGCGCGGGGATGCCGGGGGCAAGCCCCACGGCCCACGGCGAGGTCGGATGAGGGGCCCGCAGAGCATTAAAATTTTGCATATATGTTATTGGTGTGATATCTGACAATCAGCACACCAAAAGCCGCGCAGCAAAAAACAAGTCATCAGCAAGCCCCTCATCAGTCAGCTTCGCTGACAGCTTCCCCCAGGGGAAGCCGGCAACAAGGAGCGCGCTGCGCGCGGGGATGCCGGGGGCAAGCCCCACGGCCCACAGGCAAGCCCCACGGCCCACAGCGTCGAGGGCGCCGGCCCCTACGGTACAGGATTTAGGCATATTACGCTA
>JAEEUX010000050.1 GCA_016290695.1 Oscillospiraceae bacterium | reverse complement strand
CCGAACTCGTGATAAAACGCTTGGACTCCGGTATATACTCGACGCCGACGCCGCTCTGGATATAGTTTACTATGCCGCGCAGGCCGATGAGCATGGCTATCGAGAGCGTGAAGGACGGAACCTTGCACTTACTCACGAGGAAGCCGTTGAAAAGCCCGATTATGAGCCCCACGACTAGCGAAGCCGGGATGAACAGCCAGGGTATACCCGTAAGCTGCGTGAGATGGAGCCCCACGACGCCCGAAAAGGCGACGTTAACGCCCACGGAGAGGTCGATAGAGCCCTGCGCCACGACGAAAAGGACGCCGCAGGCCGTTATGATCGTAAGAATGGACTGCTCAAGCAGCATTTTAAGCGAGTACGAGGAAAGCATTTTCCCGCCGCTCGCAATCGAGAAAAACGCAAACAGCACGACAAACGCTATAAAAGGCACGGCCTCCGAAGCGCTGAATTTCACACGGGAATTATTGTTTTTCATCAGATCATCACCTCGATAACCGCCTGCTCGGTGAATTTATCGCCGCGCAGAATTTCTCGCGTCACCTTGCCGTCCTTCATTACCATGAGCCTGTCCGCCATTCCGAGGACCTCGGTAAGCTCGTCGGAAATGAGGATGGTGGCGATTTTATTTTTCTTTGCTTCCTTCATGAGCGAGTAGATGTAGGCCTTTACGCCGACGTCCACGCCTCTTGTCGGGCAGTCAAGTATAAGCAGCTTTAAGTCCTTTGCCAGCCAGCGGCCGAAATTCACCTTCTGCTTGTTGCCGCCGGAAAGCGCGTCCATCGCCTGATAGATGCCCGTGCATTTTACGCTGAGCTTATCCTTCATTTCGCCGGCAAGGCGGGAAAGCTTCTTCGGGCTGAGGAAGCCGAGCGGCCCCTTCAGCTCCTCCACGGAGGGGAGGACGAAGTTATCGCGGATATTAGCGTGTATCATGAGCGCTTCGTTATCCCTGTCCTTGGGGACGTAGCCGATATTGCTTCGCAGCGCCTGCTGCGCAGATTTTATCTCCGTTCCCTCAAGGAGAACGTGGCCGGAGGCGCGGCGGCTCAGGCCGTAAACCGCCTTGCCGACGGAGTGGATGCCGGAGTCGCTCAGGCCGCAGAAGCCGAGTATCTCGCCCTCATGCACCTCGAAGGAAACGTCGCTTATTTCGCCCTCGACGCTGACGCCGTCCACCTTCAAGACGACCTTATCCGAATAGTCCGGCGCCATGTCCGCGCGGTAATAGTCCCCGCTCACCTCTCTGCCGACCATCATCATGCGTATCTCATCGCTCGTAGACTCAGCGGATTTGACCGTCCCGCCGACCTCACCGTCGCGCAGGACGGTAATAGTATCGGTAATTTCGAGCATTTCCTCTATGTCGTGGGTGATTACGATGACGCTTCTCCCCTGCTCGCGGAATTTGTTTATAAGCTCATAGAGCCCGCGGCGGTTATTGAGGGAAAGCGACTGCGTCACTTCGTCGAGCAGCAGCAGTTCCGGGTCTACCGAGAGGGCGCGCGCAAGCTCTATCATCTTGCGCGATTCTATCATCATGCCGTCGGTCATGCGGTCAAGCGGCGGCATATTGAGGTTCCATTTTTCAAACTGCTCCGCCGCGGCGCGGTTGAGCTTCTTGAGGCTTATTATGCCGCCCTTGGAGAACTGCCCCGTTCTGCCGAGGAAGACGTTCACGCCCGCAGGAAGATTGCCGATAACGCCAAGCTCCTGCATGACCATGGAGATTTTGTGCTTATTCGCGTCGAGCGGGCTGTGAGGGTCGTATTTTTCGCCGGAAACGGTCATTTCGCCGCTGTCGCAGCGGTACAGCCCCGCGATCTGCGAAAGGAGCGTGCTCTTGCCGCTTCCGTTTTCTCCGATGAGGCCGCGAATTTCGCCGCGGTTTACGGTGAAGTCAATGTTTTTATTCGCGTAGGTGGGGCCGAAATGCTTGTTGAGGCCGCGAATTTCAAGAAGGGTCTCGCCTGTCATTTTATAACCCCCTTCGCGTTTTTCTGGCCGAGTACGCCGAAAATTACTATGAACATCCCGAGGAAGGCCTCCTGAAGCGTTCCGGAGGGGACGCCGAGAACGGTGAGGATATTGAACACCGCGTAGAGGATAAAGGCGCAGATCGGGACGCAGATAACTATGTTTATGCGCTTTTGGATAATCTGCGCCAAAAGGTAAATCGCAAGCGGCTGGAAGATAAGGTTTATGCTCGTGAGACCCGTTTTTACCGTGGTCTGCCCGGCGTAGCTCTGCTGCATGAAGCAGGCTATGCCGATAAGTATGCCGCTTATAAGGCCGACGCAGAGAAGAGTTTTGTTTATGCCTATTCCGAGCGCCTTGGCAACGTCCTTGTTGCCTCCGAGTGCGCGGATATTCAGGCCGATGGTGGTCCGGTTATAGAGAAAATATATAACTACAAGGCCCGCCGCGAGGAACACGAGGCTCCACGGGAGCTGCCCGAGGAGGCGGTATTCCTTAGCAAGAGCCGTCGTAACAAGCGGCTTCGTCGGGCCCGCGATTTTCAAAAGGAAGCCGATAGCCTCATAGATCATGGCAAGGCTGATGCCCGCTATCCATGAGGGTATGCCGGTATAGGTGAAAATAAGGAAGTTTATGAAAACAAGCAGCGTTCCGACGGCGAGACCGCCGAGGACGACCCCGGGCAAACCGTACCAGTTCCCGAAAATGCAGGCCGCGAAGGAGCCGAGAACCATAACGCTTCCGATGGACATATCCGTATACCCGCAGGCGAAAAGGAAGCAGAAGCCCCATGCCACGAACGACGGATAGACGATATGCGAAATGATGACCTTGAGGTTCGACCACTCAAGGAACGCGCCGCCGGAGATAATGTTGAAAACAAGCAGCACGGCCGCTATGGCGGCGATAAAAACTATAATAAACAGGCCGTTCCGCTGTTTTTTCTCAGCGGATTTTGCCAAAGGGGCATTCGGCATGGCAATACCTCATTTCAGACGTAAAACAAATATTATTCCGAACAGCCTGCCGGGAGGCAGGCTGTTCGGAAATAGCTTTAAACAGTGATTAGCCTATACCCCGCGCATTACGCAAGACCGTTAGCCTTGAGCATATAGTCGAGGTCGATGTTCGCGATAAGGTCTACATAATCCTGATAGCTTACGTTCGGATTAGTGGTGTAGACAAGGTTCTCGAGCATACCCTTAGTGAAGGGCTTGGCGCTGTCGGAGAAGAAGACCTTGATGTAGTTCTCGACGTTATTCTGGTCTACGCGGAAGGGATGGGTGCTGAGGCGGGGAGCCTTGCCGTTTTCGTCCACGATTTTGTGGCCCGCAAGGTAATTGAGGACGAGGGTGCTGGAGATATAGCTGGCAAGGGAGATACCGTCGTTGCCGCCGACAACCGTGCCGTCCTTGATGTAGTTTGCGGTTCCCTCGTCAACGCAGGAAACGTAAATCTGAAGGTCGTTCATCGAAAGATTGTCCTTCGCGGTGAGCGTGCCCTCGATATAGTCGCCGACGAAGCAGTATACGCAGTCGGCGTTCTTGTTGGCGGAGAGCATGTCCATAGCCTTGGTCGGGCACTCGGAGTTATCGGTGCAGCGGGCCTCGGCAAGGACGGTTCCGCCGAGGGCGGTGAAGCGCTCGGTGAAGCCCTGAGAACGCTGGTCCATGTTGTTGTCGCCGATGTTGCCGCCGATCATGCAGGCCGCGCGGCAGCCGTTATCATAGGCCATCTGCGCGATAGCCGCGCCGTCGGAAACCATGTCGAGGTCGATGGCGCCGCAATAATATTCGTTATTTGCAGCGAGCTTTTCAAGGTCGGGGTTCTCGCCGACGAAAACGTCGAACGCGAAAGGTATCTTGGCATTGGCGCACTCGGTTCCTATCTGGGGAACGGTGGAAACAGCGGCAGCCTGGAAAACGATGCCGTCAACGCCGGAAGCGCACATATTCTGTACGTTCTGAAGCTCTTTGTCGGCGGTAAAATCGTCGCTCATGCGGCTTACGGTATTGCCGAGAGTCTCAAGCGTGTACTGCTTGGCGTCGCCGAACATATCGAGGACGGGAACGCCGGAACCCCAGGTGTTTATACCGATGGTGTATCTGGACGCGGAGCTGTTTCCGTTAGAAGCATCACCGGCGGCAGGAGTTTCCGTTTTTCCGCAGCCCGCGAAAACACATGAAACGAGCATTACCGCAGCAAGAATGATAGAAATTTTTCTTTTCATTTTATATTTGCCTCCTTAAAAAATCCGGAAAGGAAAAGCAGGCAAAGTTTACTTATTTCCTTAACCCTTGAACTCGCCTTAACTTTTTCTTATCCTTTTGCGATTATATCACTAATTCTTTTCCAAGTCAATCATCGCACAGACCAAAACAGCGCTAAAAACAGCCAAAAAGCAAGTTGTAAATTCAATAAAAGCGCTGTATAATACATAATACATTATAATTATTATGCCGGTGTGGAGAAGGGAGTGCAGCGCGTGAACAGGCCATTAGCCGACGAAATAAGGCCGCAGTCGCTGGACGATGTTGTCGGCCAGAGCCATATTCTCGGGAAAAACGGGATGCTGCGCCGCATAATCGAAAGCGGACAGGTTCCGAACATGATATTCTACGGCCCGTCCGGCACCGGAAAAACCACCGTCGCGGGCATTATCGCGGGGAAAACGAACCGCAGCCTGCACAAGCTTAACGCAACGACGGCGGGCGTCTCCGACATAAAGGCTATAATCGACAATCTCGACACCATGCTCGCGCCGAACGGCGTTCTTCTCTATCTCGACGAAATACAGTATTTTTCAAAAAAACAGCAGCAGTCGCTGCTTGAATACATCGAAAACGGCAAAATAAGCCTCATTGCCTCCACGACGGAGAACCCCTATTTTTATGTATACAGCGCCATTCTGAGCCGCTGCACCGTGTTTGAGTTCAAGCCCATCGAGGCGCACGAAATGGCAAAAGCCGTGCTTCGCGCGATGAACATCATGGGCGAGCGCTCGGGGCTTAACTGGGAAGCCGAGGAAGGGCTCGCCGAGTATATTGCCTCTGCCTGCGGGGGCGACGTGCGCAAGGCGATAAACAGCACGGAGCTGCTTTTCTACGGCGCGCGGGAGACCGGCGGACGCCTTTTCATTTCGCTCGACGACGCGAAGGCCGTAACCCAGCGCAGCGCCATGCGCTATGACCGCGAGGGCGACGACCATTATGACATAATCTCCGCCTTTCAGAAGTCCATCCGCGGCTCCGACCCGGACGCCGCCATCCATTATCTCGCTCGGCTGCTCGAAGCGGGCGACCTTATTTCCCCCTGCCGGAGGCTCCTCGTCATAGCCTCGGAGGACATCGGCCTTGCCTACCCCATGGCGGCGGCGATCGTAAAATCCTGCGTGGACAGCGCTATGCAGCTCGGTCTTCCAGAGGCGCAGATCCCGCTCGCGGAGGCGGTTATCCTGCTCGCCACGGCGCCTAAGTCCAATTCCGCTGTCATCGCAATAGAAAAGGCGGCAGCGGACATCAAGAAGGGCAAAACCGGCGACATCCCCCGCCACCTCAAAAACGTCCACGCCGACGGCGCGGAGGTTAGCCATGTCGAAGAGTACAAATACGCTCATGATTTTGAAAATCACTACGTTAAGCAGCAATATCTGCCGGACGCCATAAAGGACGCCAGATACTACGAATACGGCGACAACAAGACCGAGCAGGCCGCGAAAAAATACTGGGACGAAATAAAGGGCGGCCGCTGAAGGCGCACGGCTCTACCGCATCGCGTAACCGCCGCAGTTTCTCAGTATCGCCCGCGCCTCGTCGTAGCTTTCATCGTCCACCGTGACGCGCACCCGCGTTTCGCCCGCTCCGGCGTAAAAGGGCAGTCCGGCTGTCTCGGCGTTTACGATGGAGCGCGCATAATACTGGGAATTGCCTGTGTTGGTGTGGTTTTGGTTAGTGTTTATCGGCTGATACGGATATAAGAAGTTTATCGCCGCAGGCGACCCGGCGTAGTCCGGGCCGGGAACTCCTGTTTCTCTCAGCGCGAAGCGAAAGGCTATGCCCTTGCGTCTGAGTCTCGAAGAGGCGAGCTCTGCGGCGTCCCTGCTTTCAAAGCTGACGTATATATTGTGCGACATTCTCAGGCTTCCTTTCCTGCGGCACAGTCGAAGCGCCGCAATTATGCGGGGTTGCCTTAGCAGTATTCCCTATTTTATTTCTTTTATGAGGGACGGTATCGTTATGAACATTTCCGTCGGAGATATTTTAACTTTAAAAAAAGAACATCCCTGCGGCGAAAAGCGCTGGCGCGTAACGCGCATAGGCGCGGACTTCAAAATCGTCTGCCTCGGCTGCGGGCATGAGGTAATGATAGCGAGAAGCAAGCTCGAAAAAAACATCAAAAAAATCGAACCCGTTACGGAGGCGGAAAAATGAAAGAATTTTGGAGCGACAGAATTAAAAACCTTGAGCCTTACGTCCCCGGCGAGCAGCCCAAGGACAAGAAATACATAAAGCTCAACACGAACGAAAACCCCTATCCCCCCTCCCCCGCCGCTATGGAGGCCATGCGCTCGGCCGGCGGCGCGGACATGCGCCTTTACCCGGACCCGGAATCGGGCGAATTTATAAAGGCGGCGGCGAAGGTTTTCGGACTGAAGGAAGACCAGATCTTCGCGGGCAACGGCTCGGACGAGGTTCTATCCATGTGCTTCCCCGCATTTTTCGGCGGCGACAAGCCCGTTTTGTTCCCCGATATTTCCTACAGCTTCTACCTCGTTTACGCGGAGCTTTACGCCGTCAAGTATGAGACCGTGCCTCTCAATGAGGATTTCACGATAAACGTCGAGGGTTTCCTCCGCCCGAACGGCGGCGTCGTTATCGCAAACCCCAACGCGCCGACGAGCATCGCCCTCCCGCTCGCGGAGATCGAAAGAATAGTCGCGGGAAACCCCGAAAGCCTTGTAATCGTGGACGAAGCTTACGTTGACTTCGGCGGCGAAAGCGCCCTCCCGCTCATAGATAAATACCCGAACCTGCTTGTCGTCCGCACCTGCAGCAAGTCCTATTCCCTCGCGGGGCTTCGCGTCGGCTGGGCCATGGGCAGCGCCAACCTCATCGCCGCGCTCAACGCCGTCAAAAACTCCATAAACTCCTATACGCTTGACCGCAGCGCAATAGCGGGCGGCGCGGCGGCGCTCCTTGACAGGGATTATTTTGATAAGTGCCGCTCCAAGCTCATAGCAACGCGCGAAAGATGCGCCACCGAGCTCCGCGCGCTCGGCTTCGACGTTCTTCCTTCGAGCGCGAATTTCCTCTTTGCAAGACCCTCCGGCATTTCGGCGGAGGAGCTTTTCAAAAAGCTGCGGGAAAACGGCGTCCTGGTGCGTTATTTCAATAAGCCGAGGATTTCCGACCGTCTGAGAATAAGCGTAGGAACCGACGAAGAAACGGACGCGCTCATCGCCGCTATCAAGAAGATACTGTCAGAATAAAAAAGAATAATCAAAAATTACCGGCTCCCTGTGAAAGACCTTTTTCGCGGGGAGCCGGTTTTATACTGCTGTTATGGACTTATACTAATATCCAGAGGGGGCGGCGCGCGTGGTAATCTCTCTCGATACGCTCATATTATCCGAGCTGAGCGCGGATTTCCTGCTGCTGCTCGCCGTTGACAGGCTTTGCGCGAAAAATGCGCCGCTTCCCCGGCTTTTGGCGGGCGCGGCGATCGGCGCAGGCTATTCGGCTGCGCTCGTTCTGGGCTGCTCGGCGGCTGCCTGCTGGGTGTTCAAGCTCGCCTCGGCGCTTTTGATGCTGCTGGCCGCTTTCGGCGCGGGGCGCGGGTTTTTCCGCGCGGCGGCGGTTTTCGCCGCGTCGGGTGCGGCGTTTGCGGGGGTCACCGTCGCCGTTTCGCTGGCCTGCGGAAAATTCGGGGCAAAGCAGATGCTGTTGAGCTTCGCTCTCTCCTACGCGCTGCTCGGCGTTGCGCTCCGCTATTCCGCCGCGCGCGGAGGCCCGGAAAAGGCCGTTCTGCGTTTGGGCAGCAGGAGCGTCAGCCTCATGGCGCTGCGCGATACTGGCAACAGCCTGCGCGACGCCGTTACGGGCGCGCCGGTACTGATTGCGGATGAAGCGCTGCTCGTTAAGCTTCTGCCGCCGGAAACCCGCAGCATCCTTGCCGAAACTTCCGGCGTTTCCCCGCCCGAACGTCTTGAAGCGCTCGGAAAAGCAGGCTGCACGCCGCTTTTTCGTCTGCTGCCCTATTCCTCCGTCGGCGTAAGCAGCGGTATGCTTCTTTGCTTCCGTCCGGACGAATTACGCCTCGGCAAAAGGCGCGTTTCACCCGCGATTGCGGCGCTCGCGCCGAACAAATTATCCGCCAAGGGAGAATACTCGGCAATAATAAACGGAGAAGCATAAAGCTTCAGGCAAAACACTCTTCACCTATTCAAATCATACCCGCGAAAGGACTGGTCATAAATGGACGTCAAAACCATAATCAGCAAAATATACGCGTTGCTGTTTCGTGCGCGGCCCGAAAGCGTACACTACATAAACGGCAGCGAAACCCTGCCCGCGCCGCTGGAAAAGGAGCGCGAGGAGGAGCTTATAGCGCAGCTCGGCGGCGAGGGCCGCGAAAAGGCGAAGCAGGAGCTTATCGAGCACAACCTCCGTCTCGTAGTTTACATAGCGCGGCGCTTTGAAAACACGGGTCACAACCTTGAGGACCTCATTTCCATCGGCACCATAGGGCTAATCAAGGCGGCTAACACCTATAACCCCGAAAAGCGCATCAAGCTCGCGACCTACGCCTCCCGCTGCATTGAAAACGAAATCCTCATGCACCTTCGCAAAACCGGCAAGGGCAAGCTTGAGGTTTCGCTCGACGAGCCGCTGAACACGGACTGGGACGGCAACGAGCTTCTGCTGTCTGAGGTTCTCGGCACGGAGAACGACACCGTGATGCGCCCGCTCGAGGACGCGGCGGACAGGAAGCTTCTTTTTGAAGCCCTCGGGCATCTGAATTCCCGCGAGCGCGCGATAATAGACATGCGCTTCGGTCTCGGCGGCAGGCGCGAGCAGACGCAGAAGGAGGTCGCCGAGCTCATGGGCATATCGCAGTCCTACATCTCGCGCCTTGAAAAGCGGATAATCGGGCGGCTCAAGCGTGAAATGACGAAGAATATGTAGCCTGACGGCGCCAATTAGAACGCGGTTTTGACGGGCAGATTTCCGCCAACACTTCGTCAAACGGCTTGGAAATACACAAAGTATTCCGCAGCGCCGCTTTCCTCGTTTTGCCGAAAATCTGCTCCGGCAAAACTTCTGCGAACTGAAAGCAAGTAATTTCTGTCGATTTTTGTTTTTTCTGATGAAGATGGGCTGACGCCCATCGAAGAAGAAAAAACGAAAAGAGACGAAAGAACGCAGCTTTCAGCGTGTTCAAATTGGCACCGTCAGGCTAGCCTCTGTACGGCAAAAGCCCCGGCGTGAGAAGCATCACTGCCGGGGCTGTGTATTATCAGCGTTTCCCGCGCCGCCGGGCTTCGCCGTTTCATGCGGCAGGTGCGGAAGCGTCACGGTTATCCTCGTTCCCAGCTCCTCGCGCGAGACTATTTCAAACGAGCCTCTATGCTTATCGACTATCCACTTGGCTATGGAAAGGCCGAGGCCCGTGCCGCCCGTTTCGCGCGCGCGGGAGCTGTCGGCGCGGTAAAAGCGCTCAAAAATATGCGGCGCCGCCGTCTCGCTTATGCCGATGCCGCTGTCCTGCACGGAGAAGGACGCGCCGGCAAAAAGGCTCTGAGCGCGGATGGCTATGCTGCCGCCCTGCGGCGTATATTTTATCGCGTTATCAATGAGTATGCGCGCCGTCTGCTTTATCATGGACTGGTCGCCGTAAAGCGGGATGGGCACGGCGGCCTCTATAGAGAAGGCGTGCGCCGAGTCTATCATGCTGTATTCGTCGTATACCTCATGCAGAAGCGCTGCGAGGTCAAAATCCGTAAATTCCATTTTCGCCCGCCCGGTATCGCCTCGCGCGAGGAAAAGAAGCTGCTCGACGAGGTGGTTCATGTGCTCGCTTTCGCTTTTTATCGCCTCGATGGACTCCTCCAGCACCTTTTCGTCCGTCTTGCCCCAGCGGTCGAGCATATCGGCATAGCCCTTAATAACGGCGATCGGCGTTCTCAGCTCGTGCGAAGCGTCGGATACAAAGCGCGCCTGCTGCAAATATGAGTCCCGCATACGCTGGATGAGGTTATTCACCGCAACTTCGAGCCCTTCGAGCTCCTTTTCGCCGGTCTGGACGCGCCCCTTCTCCGAGGCGGAATCCACGCTGTCTATCGCGTTTTCGAGGCGGCGGAAGGCCTCCTCGTCTATGCCGGAAACCTTTTCGTCAAAATTTATCGCGGCGGAGGCGATTTCATCCAGCGGCTTGAGGCTGTGCCTCACCTTGCCCGAGCCGAAAAGGAGCTGTGTTATGAGGAAAAATCCCTCGACGGCGGCGACAGCCATATAAATCGGCTGCTCGATGATATGGTTTAAGCGCAGGATGACGACTTCGCCGCTCACCTCCCCGGCATTGAGCTTCATGAGCCAGGGCCAGAGCTCAAAGCCGACAAGGAGCACGTCGACGAAAAGAAACATCCAAAAAAGGTCGAAAAAGAACGAAAAATTAATTTTTCTCGCAATAGACCGCGTTCGCGGCGGCCTTTTCTTATTCTTTTTATCCATAGGAATTTTAATCCTTGATCACATACCCGACGCTGCGAACGGTGGAAATTATCGTGACGCCGTAAACGTCGTCAAGCTTGGAACGCAGATGCCGTATATAAACATCCACCACGTTCGTTTCGCCGAAATAATCGTAGCCCCATATCTCGTTGAGGAGCGTATCGCGCGACATGACTATGTTTTTGTTCATAACGAGCTTATGCAGAAGGTCGAATTCCTTGGCGCTCAGCTCGATAAGGTCGCTGCCATAGCGCACCTCGCGTTTCGCCGGGAAAACCGAGAGTGCCCCCGCCGTAAGCTCGTCCGAGGGCTTGGTCTGCTCCTTGTGGCGCATGGCGAGGCGAATCCTCGCAAGCAGCTCCTCTATCGCGAAGGGCTTGGTTATATAATCGTCCGCGCCGAGATCGAGCCCCGAAACCTTGTCCATAACGGCATCTCGCGCGGTAAGCAGAATAACGGGAATGCCTGAGGTCTTGCGCAGGCGGCGCAAAACCTCAAGCCCATTGAGTCCCGGAAGCATAATGTCAAGCAGGATCAAATCATATCCGCCGCGCTGCGCTTCCTCGAGCCCTTCGCAGCCGTCGCCGCGTTTGGCGACCTCATAGCCCTCATGCGAAAGCTCAAGCTCGATGTAGCGCGCGATTTTTTCTTCGTCCTCTATGATCAAAATCCTGTCTGCCATAGCCTGTACCGTCCTGTTGTGATTATTTGAGGTGGAGCTTACTTAGTCTCGCCGCTGTGCTCCACATGGCGCTCCTTCACTTCGTTTACGAAGTTTTCCGCGGCGCTGGCAGCCTTATTAATGGCTGAGTTTAACGTGGGGCTGCCGAGGTCGGGGCCGATGAAGGATATCCTGTAGCCGAAGATGAAGGCGACTACGATGGAGATGATGATGAGCCAGAAGGCAAGGATAAAGGCTAAGATACCGAGCCACACGGGAACGGAAATAACCTCGCTGCCGAATTTATCCTTGACCACGACCTTGTTGTTCGTAAGAAAATGCTTTACGGTCTTCCAAAAGCTCTTGGCCTTCTTCCTGCACTCGCTCTCGCGCACGGCGGGAACGAATTCAGGGGCGACGTTCGCGCCCGTCGAGTAGCTGGCGGACTTCTTCTCCGTCTTGCCCTCTTTTTCGAGGAGTATAACGGCGTCGAGCAGATTCCAGCCGGTTTTTTCGAGCGCTTCCTTTGCTTCCGCAAAGCTTACGCCGGTTTTCTCCACGAGCTTTTCAGTCATTTCAAAGTTATCCATAATTTTTCCTCCTCACGCTTTCAGCGCTTTTAATTTGTTTTCTTGGGAGGAGTTTCCCTCCGCTTGATGGCTAAAGAATAAGCCCCGGAAATTAAAAGCGCATAGGAGAATAATTAAAAACAGATTAAAACTGCGTTTATTTTCAAAAAATTCGGTAGCTTTATAATAGCAAAATATTTCGGGTTATTCAAGTGCGCCGGCGCGTTTATTGAGCTTCGGCGCAGGCGCCCCGTGCAGAGGGGAAATGTCTGCGAGGTCGCCCAACGCCGAAGGTGCCTTTGCTCCCCTTCGATAAGGGGAACAGGCGGCGTAGCCGCCTGAGAGATCGTATATTCGCGTAACGCTGGTCGCAGCGTTCCCTGCCGATAAGCAGCAAACGTCGTACACGATGCAAATGGCAAGTGCCAGCGGCGGCGCGCCGAGGTCGGAGCGCCCTACGGGACTGGCAATCGTTTTACAAACGGCACACATCGAACATTATGGCAACACCGCATAATTCCGGCGCAAAGATTGCGCTGTCA
>JAEEUX010000298.1 GCA_016290695.1 Oscillospiraceae bacterium | reverse complement strand
CATTATCGCGGTCATTATCTTTATCTGGCAGCACAGGCGCAGAAAATCGGAATACCGGCAGATGACCGTCCTCAGCGAAAAGAACGCCCAGCTTCAGGACGCGCTGTATTCCGCGGAAAAGGCTAACGCCGCAAAGGGGCAGTTTACCTCGCGCGTGAGCCACGAGATAAGGACGCCGCTGAACGCCGTCATCGGCTACAACACGCTCGCGCAGGATATTACCGACAAGCTCACGGGCGAAGCAAAGGGCGACGAAACGGTGGGGCGCCTGAAAGACTGCCTCAAGAAGGCGGACTACGCCTCGAGGCACCTTCTTGCGATAATTAACGACGTTCTCGACCTGTCAAGCATAGAAAGCGGCAAAATGCAAATAAGCAGCGATCCCTTCGACATCAGGCAGTCCGTTTCCTCGGTTGCGGAGTTTCTCGGCGGGCAGGCGCGCGAAAAGCGCATCACGCTCATAACGGAATTTACCGGCGTGGATGGCCTCGTCGTCAAGGGTGACGCAATGCGTCTTAACCAGATTATTACAAATCTTCTTTCAAACGCGATTAAATTCACCCCCTCGGGCGGGCGGGTGAAGGTCTCCGTGTCGCGCGCGGCGGAAACGGGGAACAGCTTCAACCTCAGCTTTATCGTGGAGGATACGGGCATCGGCATGAGCGAAGAGTTCCTCGGCAGGCTCTTCCAGCCTTACGAGCAGCAGGACAGCGGAATCGCCCGCAATTATGGCGGAACGGGCCTCGGTCTTTCGATAACGAAGAACCTCGTGAACCTCATGGGCGGCAGCATAGAGGTCGAAAGCGAGCCGGGCAAGGGCTCGCGCTTCACGGTACTGCTCCCCTTCGGTAAGCCGGATCCCGCAGCCCTCGAGACGGTAGGCAAAGCCGCGCCGGAGGGTTTGCCGGAGCCCGAAATGCCCGCCGCGGAAGTTAAGCTTGACGGTCTGCGGGTGCTGCTCGTTGAGGATAACGAGATGAACATGGAGATTGCAAGCGAGCTTCTTTCCAAGCGCGGTTTAGTCGTCGAGAGTGCGGAAAACGGACAAATCGCCGTCGATAAATTCCTCGCTTCTCCCGAAAGGTATTACGACCTTATTCTGATGGACGTTCAGATGCCGGTGATGGACGGCTGCGCAGCGACCCGCGCTATCAGGGCGTCCGCCCACCCGGATGCGAAAACCATCCCAATTCTCGCCATGTCCGCCGACGCTTTCGCCGAGACCGCGAATATGGTGCTTGCCGCCGGAATGAATGGCCATATCCCCAAGCCCGTGGACGTTAAGAAGCTCTACAAGGCGATTGAGGCGCAGGTTAATAAGCGCGCGTGACGCATCGTGCCTGGATGAGAGATGACCTTCAGGCGCGTGTCAGATAAAAACGGAGCGTTTGCAATAAACGCTCCGTTTGAGTGTGTGAAAGTTTTTTCTGTAAATAAGATATCCTAAGATAATTGACGAGCTGTATGGCGGTAAGATTACCGTTGTCCAGCTCGTTTTGACTATACCTAATCCCATAGATTTCGTCAAGAATAATGATAAAATTGGTATATAGTTATATTTCAGTTTTATAGACGATGGCAACTCGGAATTTGTGGGTGAAAAGAATGGTGAAAAGAATGGTTAAAAAAAGCATTTAGCAGTCATCCTTGCGATACTGCTTCTGGTACTTGTTCTGTGGACAATATGGGGAAATGTGACTGTAGGTGTTACTCACTATAGTATAACGAGTAATCAGCTGCCAGATTCGTTTGATAGTTTTAAGATTGCTGTAGTATCAGATCTGCATAATGCGCGTTTTGGCAGTGACAATAGTCAGATAATAAGAAAAATAGAGGAAGAACACCCAGACATTATAGCAATTACTGGAGACTTAGTTGACTCAAATAGAACCGACATGGAAACAGCTATTGCTCTTGTACACAAACTGATGCAGATTGCCCCATGCTACTATGTTACCGGTAACCATGAAGCTTGGATTGGCAAGCAATTCTCTGAACTGGAGGAGATGTTGCTTGCCGAGAATGTCCAAATTCTTCATGATGAGGTAATCCGATTAGAAAAAAACGGCCAAACGATACAGCTTGCTGGATTGGATGATCCGGATTTTACAGAAAGGGATACTGCTGTTCAGCAAAGTATGCTTCAAACAAAGCTAAACCAAATGAACTTATCCGAGGAATATTGTATACTGCTGACTCATCGCCCGGAGACGTTTGAGGCTTATGTTGAAGAAAATATTAATCTGGTGCTGAGCGGACATGCACACGGAGGGCAATTCAGACTGCCGTTTATAGGCGGCATTGTTGCTCCTAATCAGGGACTCTTTCCGAAATATACTGCCGGTAAATATACTCGAAATAACACAACTATGATTGTCAGCCGAGGAATCGGCAACAGCATCATACCTATTCGTTTCAATAACAGGCCGGAAATAGTTGTAATTGAATTAAAATGTGTCAGCTAAA
>JAEEUX010000297.1 GCA_016290695.1 Oscillospiraceae bacterium | reverse complement strand
TCGATACGGTCGACCGCGCCGGAGTGGAAAAAACGCTCGGCCGCTTCCGCGTCCTGCGCAGGGACGGCCTCATCGTCAGCATGGCCAAGTCCGTACCGTCGACGGGAAACTCGGCCCGGATAAGCGACGTTTATACCCGTCCGGAGTTCCGCGGGCAGGGCCTCGCGCGCAGTGTCGTCAACACGCTCAAAAACGAGATACTGGCAGCCGGGAATAAAGCGACTCTCAACGTCGACAAGGCCAATCCCTACAGCAACCGCCTCTACGCCTCCCTCGGCTTCAAGAAACTCTTCTCCCAGGGAGAATACCGCAAAGCACAGTAAGACCCAAAAAGCAAAACCGCCCGAAGGAGCGATCCTTCGGGCGGTTCTATGTGAACGCATGAGGCTTTTTTTAGCGTATCAGGTTATGGAGCGCGATCCCCTCCGCTTTTACCTGAAAGCGGGCCACCGCACAAGCGCTATAATGACCACATGCTTTAATGTGACGAATTATGCGGGTTTCCGGTCTGTATAGGTGAAAGGCCTTATCACAGGGGAAAGGAGCTCAACATGGAAGATCACCGCATCGTAGACTTGTATTGGGCGCGCTCAGAAAAAGCCATATCTGAAACTGCCGACAAGTACGGACGGTATTGTTATTCTATCGCCTTCAACATTCTACATAGCAATGAAGACAGTGAAGAATGTGTTAATGATACCTATCTGAACGCATGGAACGCTATGCCGGATCAGCGACCAAGCAAACTGCGCGCTTTCCTCGGCAGGATTACCCGCAATCTTTCCTTGAAACGGTGGGAAAAGTATACAGCCGAAAAGCGCGGCGCAGGCCAAGTCTCCCTTGCGCTTGACGAATTGCGGGAATGTATCCCGTCTACAGAGCGCACGGACCAGATCGTCGATGACATTGTGCTGGCAGATCTGCTCAACCGATTTCTCGCCTCTATGCCTGCTGAAAAAAGAAGGATCTTTATGCGGCGGTATTGGTATCTCAGCCCTATTACAGAAATTGCAACAGATTTTTCAGTCTCAGAAAGCAAGGTGAAAATGTCTTTGCTTCGTTCCAGAAATGAATTGAAGCTGTTACTTGAGAAAGAAGGTGTTGAGCTGTGAAAGAAAAACGCATTTTGAATGCGCTTGAACAGGTCGATGAAAAATTCATTGAAGATGCTTCGCCTGCAAATCAGAAAGTCAAGAAGCCCGTTCGGGCCAGATGGATCGCTGTTGCTGCCGCTGCCTGCGTTTGTATAGTTGCAGGCATAATGCTAATCCCTGGCAATAAGCCGGATCAGACATCGGTTGGCGGGGTTTTGAGAGAATACAGCAACGCTACTGTCATGGGCTCGGAAGGAGCCATTGAATGGCCCTGGGATTATAAAACTGTATTCGAACGGTTTAGTACGATCGTCTTTGACGGCAAAGAATATGTAATCAAAACGTCTGGCCAGAGCGCAAATGACACATTCATAGGCGAAAAACTTGGAATCGGTGAAGGCTCCGGGTATGATGTTTATTCAAACCAGATTTATTCCCAGGACTTTGACATATGGCAAATCAAAGGAATTTCTGCTGAATTAATGATCGCGGCGGAGATGGACGGTCAGTTTTATGCTTTTTCGTTGAATGAATATGATCCACCTGCAACATTAGGTGATGTTTTGGACAATTATAGTCTACCACAGACCCTTGATTTTCTTTATTTCAGCGAATATAAGGAGGGCAAAGAAACCGGATACTATAGTTTGACTGACGATAATTATATCTGGCAGGTGCTCTCCGACTGCCGAGATGCTCAGTTTGTGGAGGACGGAGGCGGAGGATACATAGGAAAGGATAGGATTTCTTTTACTGCTACTTCCAGTCCTCTCGGCGTCTATAAACGTGGGTTCTATGTATCTACGGACGGTTATGTCAGCACGAATATTTTCAACTGGTTATATACGTTCAATATCGGCGAAAAAGCTGCAGAGGATATTATATCTTATGCAAAGAATAATGCCAAAAAGGCTGATTATGAACCCTATACATATTCCCTTGCCGGCACCCTGACTGAAATCGGCGACGGCTATGTTATAGTGGACGATTCCATCCTGTGCAATAACGAAAAAGACGGTATGACATTTAAGGTTTTAACCTCTGACATGCGAATTAGCCGTTGCATTGATTTTCAGAAGATTGAAGTAGGCTCTATTGTCGTCATTCAATTTACTGATCCAGTAAATGTTCAAGATGATAATACAATTTCCAGTGCGGTATCCATGACAAGAGGTTATATCAACGATGGAAGTGTAAATGTCCTTGAATAATCCGTGTTTTTTCGCCCTGCAAGCCGCAAAACTTGCAGGGCGCTATTATGTACGCACCGCAGGGGCCTCCTGCGGTGTTTTCTTCTGTCTTAGCGGTAGACAAACCGCAATCTGTATGGGTCCCGCATTATTTCGCAATCCGGCTGCAGTCGTTAAACTTTGCC
>JAEEUX010000049.1 GCA_016290695.1 Oscillospiraceae bacterium | reverse complement strand
GCGGTAGGTCGTTTCCTCGGCGAGAACGGTGATGGTGATGGGCTCGCTGAGGTCGTCAAGAACCTCCATCGTATCCTCGGATATCTCGAAAAGACGCTCGCTCGTGAGGTCTATCTCAAGGACGTATCTGTCCGTAAGGTAGCCGACGAGGACGTTAACAAGGACGACGGCGATTATGAAAACTATGGTGAATATGGTGGCGAGAGTGCCGTATTTGAATTTTCTGCTTTTTATTTCTTCCTGTTCGGCGGCAAGCTCGATGTCGAGAACGCCGTCATTTAAATTCTCATTCTTGTTTTTCATCTTCTTGTCCCCTCCATCAGCTCCAGCGCTTCTTTTCCAGAACGCGAACCGTCAGGAAAACGAAAACAGCCGAAATGCTTATATAATAGAAAAAGTCAGCCACGGAGAAGACTCCGAGAAAGAACGTGTTGTATCTGCGGAAAATACTCAGCCAGTAGAGAACGGTCTTTATCCAGCCGACGTTTACAAGGCCGTAAGCGTAATCAAGGATGAAGAGTGCGATGAATATGCCAAGCGTTGCAATGCAGGCGACAAGCTGATTTTCCGTAAGAGAGGAAATGAATATGCCGATGGAGATATAAACCGTCGCTACGCCGAGAAGAGCAATGTAGTTGCCGATTATTGAGGCCATGTTAACGTCTCCGACGGCGGAAACGATGATAACGTAGATTATCGTGAAAAGAAGCGCGATAAAATAAACGGTGTACGCGGCGAAAAACTTGCCAAGCACTATGCCCGAAGCCTTGACGGGGGCAGTGAGCAGGAGCTGGTCGGTTTTCTGCTTATAGTCCTCGCTGAAGGTACGCATAGTCAGCACGGGGACTATGACAATAAGTATGTAGAGCGTTACCGTGTAGACGGAGGCAATGGAATTCCTGCCCGTAAGGAGATTGGTAACGAAGAAAACGGAGTTCATAACTATGAGAAACGCCGCTATGAAAACGTATCCGAGAGGGGAAGTGAAGTACGCTCTCAGATCTCTTTTGTAAATGGCTGCCATTATTCATTGTCCTCCTTGTCTTCCGCGTCGAATTCACCGGAGCTGAGGTTTACGTTCAGCGCCGGAAAATCCTCCTGAGTCTGCTCGGGCTTGTCCGCGGAGACATCCTTTGCCGCCGGGCGGACCGCGCTCTTCGGAGACAGGCGGGGCTTTTTGCTGTCCTCGGTAAGCTTGATGAAAATATCCTCAAGCGAGAGATCCATGGATTTGAGCTGGAGAATGGGGTAACCGGCCTTGGCCAGCGCCATGAACATCGGCTTCCTGATGTCAATATTGGGCTTTGCTTCCACAAGGAAGTCGTATGCGCCCTTTTCGGCCTGAACCGTCGCGTCGGCGAACTGGATGCCGTCGACGGAGCGGAGTACGTGGCGCACGCTGTCCTTCGGCCCGGCGACGCGGACGATAAGCTTCCTGTCCCCGGTTATCATGGCGGAGAGGTTGTCCGGCTTATCGTCGGCGACTATCTGGCCGTTATTGATGACGAGGACGCGCTCACATATAGCGGAGACCTCCTGCAGAATGTGCGTGGAAAGGATAATCGTCCTGTCCTTGCCGAGAGACTTGATGACGTTCCTGATCTCGATTATCTGCTTCGGGTCGAGACCGACGGTCGGCTCGTCGAGAATAAGGACGTCGGGGTTGCCGACGAGGGCCTGAGCCAGACCCACGCGCTGCTTATAGCCCTTTGAAAGATTGCGGATAAGGCGCTTATAATGGTCCTTGAGGCCGACCATCTCGCATATTTCGCCGAGATGGGCGCGTCGGCTGAATTCCTTGCCCGCCTTGATGTCAAAAATAAAATTAAGGTATTCCTCAACGGTCATGTCGAGGTAAAGCGGCGGCTGCTCCGGGAGATAGCCGATTTTGCGCTTGGCTGCCACAGGGTCCTCAAGAACGTCTATTCCCGCGATACGAGCCGCGCCGGAATTAGCCGAAAGATACCCTGTGATTATATTCATCGTTGTGGATTTACCGGCTCCGTTCGGGCCGAGAAATCCGACGATCTCACCATCGTTTACGGTAAAGGTGAGCCTGTCGATGCCTCGCTTTTTGCCATAGGTTTTGGTCAGACTCGATACTTCTATCATCCTCTTGTTTCCCTCCTGAAGCATTGCCGTGCGGCAATGCGGATTGTCCGCGTGAAGCAGCGGCGGCGGGCCTGCCGCACTGATCGGGTGATGCTGTTTGCTCGGAAAAACGTGCTCTCTGCGGACATTGATCGGGCGGCAGTAAATGCTGCCCATGTGCCGCGTGAACGGCACGACCCTGAAAATATCGCTGTGCCGTGTGAGCGGCACAATGCGGTTAATAATCGCATTGCGGTTATTATAACATCTTTTGCACTACAATACAACTGATAGATTGTATATTTTTTATAAACAAATGGCGCTTAATACCCGTTCAATCAATAATTGACGCGGGTGAATACCTATGTTAAACTAAATGCAGAATTCTTGCCTTGGAGGGATAAACTGTGGATAACAAACAGGATAATCCTATATTTGCCAAATCCCGGGCCGAGCAGCTCGAGGACTGGCTGGCGAACGTTTTCTGGTTTCATTATAAATGGTATTTCATAGCTGCGGTATTTGCCGCGGCGCTAGTCGTGATGTTCATCGTTGGCGCGGTTTCTGAGGTTAAATACGACTGGAGAGTGGTTTACCTCAGCTCCGAGGCGCCGGATCCTGCGCGCGAAAAGGCTCTCATCCGCCTGCTTGAGGATAAACTGCCCGAAACGGGGCGGAACCACAGAGTTGACGTTGAGCTCGTTAACTCCGCTGCCGGCGATGTGGGCGAGCCCGCTTACGGCTATCTCGAGAACCAGGATTGCATTATTTTCCTGCTCGACGACGCGGTGAAAGAGAAATACTCGCAGCTCGGCTTTTTTGAGGATGCGATGCCGGTGAAGGGCGAAACGGGCCTTTATGCTGCTCTTCATGATTCGCCTGTAAAGATGCTCAGCGCGGAGGACCCTCAGTATTCAAGCTATTCGCAGCAGTTTCTTGACGCGGTGAACCGCGAAAATCTGGAGGAACACGATAAGCTTATGGGCCTTGCAGAGAAGGCTGCCTCAGAGCTTTCAAAATAATAGAAACAGACTGAACAAATAAAACAAAAACCGCGCATGACGGATGCAAGAACTGTAAACCAGTATTGCTTGTCATGCGCGGTTATTATTCACAGTTAAAAGGATATGGGAGTAAAGCTGATGCAATTTACACTATGATGTTTCAAAAATCGTACATCGCGGAGGAAAGATAGCGTTCACCGGAATCGGGAAGAAGGGCGACGATGGTTTTGCCGGCGTTCTCGGGGCGCTTTCCAAGCTCCGCAGCAGCCCAAAGAGCGGCGCCGGAGGAAATGCCGATAAGTACGCCTTCAAGCTTTCCGAATTCTCCTCCGACTCTGAGCGCGTCCTCGTCCCTGACGGGCATTACCTCGTCGTAGATATCGCGGTTCAGAACCTCGGGAATGAAGTTTGCGCCTATGCCCTGAATGGCGTGCGCGCCGGAACGACCCTCGGAGAGCATGGGGGAGGAGGCGGGCTCGACGGCGACGACCCTGAGCTGCGGGTTCATGCTTTTAAGGTATTCGCCTGCGCCCGTCAGCGTGCCGCCCGTGCCGACGCCCGCGACGAAAATATCCACCTTTCCGTCGGTATCGCGCCAAATCTCGGGGCCCGTCGTCTTCCTGTGAGCGGCGGCGTTAGCTGGGTTTACGAATTGCCCGGGGCAAAAGCTGCCGGGCGTAGAACGCAAAAGCTCCTCCGCCTTTTTGATGGAGCCGCTCATGCCGTCCTTACCCGGAGTGAGCACCAACTCTGCGCCGAAGGCTCTCATGAGCTTTCTGCGTTCCTCAGACATGGAGTCGGGCATGACGATTATCGTTTTGTAGCCTCTCAGCGCAGCTATGGCGGCAAGACCGATGCCGGTGTTCCCGGAGGTGGGCTCGATGATGACGGAGCCGGGTTTCAGGAGACCCTTTTCCTCGGCGTCGTTTATCATTTCGAGCGCGACGCGGTCCTTTGCCGAGCCTGCGGGGTTTCGGCTTTCAAGCTTAGCCAGTATTTCGGCCTTAACGCCGTGGGCCTTCGCAAAACGGGTCACGCGCAGCAACGGCGTGGAGCCGATAAGCTCCTCTGCGGAATTATATACTTTCATAATGCATACTCCTTAGAATTAGATAGTTTAATCACAAAAAAGCCCGGACGCAAATACGCGCCCGGGCCGCTCGATTAATGCTGTTATCTGTTAATTATATTAAACCGGCCGATAAACGGAAGCTCTGTCGCGCGCCCGGAGCAGCTGTTGACTATGCCGATGATAATGCAGACGAAAGAGAAAATGTAGCCCACTGCGGCAGCTATCCAGCCGAGAATCGGGATAATGCAGAGGATGGCAAGGCATATATCAAAGGTGAGAAGAACGAGCCCCTGATTGGCGTGGAACTTAATGAAATCGGAACCGGGCTTCGCCACGAGAGGAATTACCATAAGAATCCCGAGATAGCAGTACAGGGATAAAATTTTGTTGCTTTTAATGTCGTTTGCGTCATATTCAGCCGTATGGTCGGTGCTGCGAACGCCTGGAACCTCCGAATCGGCGTTAAAGCCGCAGTTCGTACAAAACCTTGAGCCCGCTTCCAGAGGCGCGCCGCAATTTTTACAATAAGCCATGTTCTGACCTCCTTGCGATTCAAAAAACGAGGCTTTATCGCCCTTGTTGTCTATAGTTTATAGCAGCCTTTTGGGTTTTTCAATATCAGAAGGCAAAAATTCATAAATTATTCATCCGATATTCATTCAAAGGGGAAGCGGAAATCGAGCGAGTACATATCGCGGACGGAGATAAGCTCCTTTTGGACGGCTTCGCCCACAGGAACGCCCTTGTCGCGCCGTTCCTGCCAGACCTCGTATTCCTTTTCGCCCGCCGTGAAAATGCGGCTCTGTCCGGGGGCTTTTTGGCTGGCGCGGAGCTCGCGCAGGATGTTCCCGGCGGTCTTTTTGAAGCTTTCGGCACCCATGAAGGCCTCGGTGTCCACGGCGAGGAAGAAATGGCCGAGCGGATAGGGCTTCTTTTCGCCGTTTTCGCCTATGCCCGTGAGCATTTTGAGGTAACTTCCGGCCTGGAGCGCGGCGGAGAGAATTTCAACAAGCGTCGCGTAGCCGTAACCCTTATATCCGGCGAGCTCGTCGCCTATGCCGCCGAGCGGGGCAAGCGCGGCCTCACCCGTGGTGAGCGCGGTGAGGATATAATCGCTGTCAGTCAGGGCGCTGCCGTCCCTGCCGATAACCATTCCGGCGGGAGTGGGCTTGCCCTCGCGAGCAAAATACTCTATCTTGCCGCGCTGCGTGATGCTCGTGGCGCAGTCGATAACGAAGGGGAATGGCTCGTCGGTGGGCAGGGCGAAGGTGAGTGGGTTGGTGCCGAGCATGTTTTCGACGCCGAAGGTCGGCGCGATGGAGGGCCTTGCGTTCGTGCCGCAAAGACCTATCATGTTCTCGGAGGAAGCCATCGTTGCGTAATAACCCGCGATGCCGAAATGCGTGGAATTGCGGGCGGCAACCATGCCCATGCCGTATTTTTTGGCCTTCTCTATAGCCATCTTCATGCAGCGGCTCGCGACGACCATGCCCATGCCGTTATGCCCGTCCACCACGGCGGTGGTCGGCGTTTCGCGGACTATCTCAAACTCTGTGACGGGGCTGAGAATTCCGGCGCGGATGCGGTCTATGTAAATGGGCTTGAAGCGGTTCACCCCGTGCGATTCGATGCCGCGCCTGTCGCTTTCCATGAGTATTTCGGCGCATACAGCGGCATCCTCCGCCGGAACTCCCGCCGCGCAGAAGGCTTTGCGCATAAAATCGCCGATAAGCTCCCACGAAACGTAAGGTCTTGTTTCCATTTCCGATTACACCTCGTAAATAATATTTTATAAGCAGAAGTGTATCATCAAAAGGCGGAAAGGTCAATCGAAACAAAACGAATAGTTGGGCATTGAGAATCAGAAACTGAGAACGGAGCTTTGGGAGCGGTAAGCAAAGTAGGCTGAGAAGCCGAAATTATCCTTAATTCCCATAAATAAGCCCGAAATCCAAAAGATAAAAGCGAAAAATTAATCTTTTGCGGCAAAAAATACATCTTTCTTATTGTTATTTTGCAAAATATATTATATAATAACATGAATAAGTTTATAAACGCTTCTATTCGGTGCGAGAAACGCCCCTTTTTGTGTCTTTCGGGCGCTTCACGATAAAAGGAGGCCTCCTGAGTGCCAATTGACGAATCCGCCGCGGCAAAGAGAATTTCCGAAGCCGTAATATCCTCCGGAGCGGCGCTCTTTACCACCACAAAGTATATATACGCCATGTCTAAGGACGGCTTCTATACCTGCGACGTAAAAGACATTTTCAAGGTTGTCCTTAATAATGCCCGCATCGGCGATAAGCTCGACGGCTTCCATATTCCGCTTGACGAGGTTAGCTGCTATCCTCTCAGTTCATCGAAGTACGACGCCGTTTATCCCCTCATAGTTTACAGCTTCGCCGTGCGTCTTCCGGAGCTTCTTGCAAAGCAGCCGCTTTCGGAGCAGACTGTTAAGGCCATTTACAACGATATAGTCAAAAAAGGCGCTCAGAACAAGGACGGGGCAGTGCCTGAGGAATTCAGTGAAATCAGGAACCTCGTGAAAAAAGGCAAGCAGCCTGGTCCGTATAACGCGGATTGGCTGAAATCCTATCTTTATGCCGCATTTCCCGAGCTGGCAGAGGTTTCAAACCGCAACTTTTTCTTTTTCGGCGCGCTGGACGTGCTCTTCGTGATGTTTTATCTCAATCTCGAAGCGCGGGTAACGGCGGCGGTTTCAGACAAGAACGGGTAAATCTTCTCTTGCGGTTGACTTTTCACTCTATACATTATATAATATCCCTGTTTAGTAGTCACCACAATATTTAGATAAACGGTGCCTGAAATGCAGCTTGAAAGCGGCGAGAATTCTTTTCGTCTTTGTCAGATGAAAAATCGCGGAAAAGCTTTTACGGCATTTCGGTTTTCCCTCAAAAAGCGATGACTTCTTGCTATATTCGGCATAAAATACAGATTAACGGGAGGTGAGCGTTTTGTATTTTGGAAGTGTAAAGTTTTTCAAGCATCTTATTATCTTCTTTATTGCTTTGATTTTCATCCTTCCTATAGCGCTCGCCATTATTTTCGGCATAAAATTTTCCAACACGAGCGACAGGCTTGACGAGATTTCCGAGTATATCTCGGAGCATTCAGCGCCTGCTTCCGAAAGCGAAATGCCCTCCGGCAATTCTCATGACCTCATTGAGCCCGATCCGACGCCTGAGTTTACGCCTTCTCCCGTTCCCGCCTCCGATAACGCGGCAAAGCCCGCAGAGGACGGCGAAAAGGGTAAAACAGGCGGCTCCGACGAGAATGCGGAGCCTTCCGGTGCTGCGCCTGACTCCGCACCTGCGGACAGCGGCAGCTCGAACGGCGATGCGGGAGGCGGCACGGGTGCTTCCCAAAGCGAAAGCAGCATCTTCCCTGCGTCCTCCGCCGCGGCAGAGGCTGATAAAGACGATGAGATAAATGCGCTTGAGGCGAAAATTGCCGAGCTTAGCTCGCGTCTCGAATCCTTGGAAGGGCGTTCCTCCGCAGGCTCACAGCAGAGTACCGCTTATTCTTCCGGCGGAGGCAACAAGGAGCTTGAATATGAAATCAGCTCCCTCCGTTCCCAAATCAAAGAATTAAAAGATAACGCCGCCGCTTCCGGCTCTTCTCCGGCTGACGGCGGCGACGAGGACGAACCCGCTTACATTTCCCTTTATCCCGAGCTTTACGTTTCTTCCCACGGCAGCAAAGCTCCCGATGCGGGCTCTCTTTATTTAAGCTTCGACGGCGCGCTGAGCAGCGAGACGGCTTTGATTCTCGATAAGCTCGACTCTCTTGGCATCAAGGCGGCGTTTTTTGTGCGTCCTGCGGCTGACGGAAGCGATGCGGCGCTTATTCGCCGGATTTATAAATCCGGCCACACGCTCGGCGTTTTCTGTTTCAATAACGCCAACAACGAAACGCATTCCACCGTGGAGGATTTCCTCTCAGACTTCAGCTCCGCCGCCGCACTCATTAAGTCTGCTTCGGGCGCATCTCCTGCCGTTTTCCGTTTCCCTGCCAGCAGCATAAGGGCCTCCAATCTATTGCTTTATACCTCGCTGATGTCTGAAATGACTCGACGGGGTTATACATATTTTGATTATACCGTTGACAGTCTTGACACGGAGCCTTCGGCAAGCGCCGAAAGCGTTTCAGCCTATACTGCGGACGCGCTGAACGGCCTTAGCTGCGGAATAGTCCGATTCCATTCCGGCTCCATTGTTGCGGCAGGCGCCATTGAACTTTTGGTTCCCGAATTACTCGAACAGGGCTTCCATTTTGAAGCGCTGAACGAAACCGTTACCCCGGTCTCGTTCCCCAACATTCAGGAATAAGCAGAGGAGAAAAAAGCATGAGTCTAAAAGAAAACTTTTATCAGGCGATCAAGGAGCTGTTTACATCCGGCGGCCTTGTTGGGTCTGATCTTGAGGAAAAAACAAAGGCAGAATCCCGTCTTGACTCATACCTTGACGTTCCGAATAACCAGCAGCGTATTTCAGAGCCCGAGCCGGAAATTCCGGAGATCAATGAGCGTGAGCGTGAGCCCGAACCCCGCCCTGTAAGGCCGGAGCCCCCGCAGCGCGCTAAAGAAGAACCGCCGCGTTATGCTCCCGGCTTCGTTTCCGAGCCGCAGACGGTTACGGCAGGCCGATATCAGACTCCCGATGAAATGACGATTATCTCCCGCAATACCCTTGTTGAAGGCAACATCCGTTCCTTTGCGAACATCACGATAAACGGCAGCGTAAAGGGCAAGGTCGATGTTTTCAAGGACGCAAATCTTCACGGCATGATGCTTGGTGACCTTACCTGCAACAACGCAGACATGGTCGGTTCCTCCATTCAGGGAAATATCTACACGAAAGGACGCGTTTTCCTCGATAACGACTCTCTCCTCCTCGGAGACATGACGGCGCAGTACGCAAGCGTAGACGGCAAGATAAAGGGCAATATGAACGTTGCCGGAAAAACCGAAATCCTACAGAATGCAATTATCGCAGGCGACGTGAGAACCGGAAGCATCGCCGTTACGGACGGCGCAAACATCGAAGGCTTCGTAACGACGGCTTACCTCGCAGAGAACCGCGATTCCGCGTTCCCGACGAAGATTGAAATAGACGAAGAGTTCATGCTCTGATTATAAAATATCTTAAATAGTCAAACCACCGGCTGCGCGCCGGTGGTTTTGCGTCAAAAAAACGCCCCAAGGGGACTCCGCGTAAAGTTCTTTTTGGTGTCTCAAGTAACAGCATGGTGCAACAGCATCATGCTGTTACTTGCTTATTGGGCTGCTAAACTCTGGCGAAAGGTTAATTTCACCTATAAAGTTATAGTGGATGTCGATTCTCTGCACTCGATGACCGCTCGACCTATCCGCTTCATGCACAACGATTTTATCAACAAACTCGCGCAAAATAGCTGGGGTCAATTCCGCAGGGTCGGTGTAACGCCGCACGATTTTCAGAAAGCTCTGGATATTGACGGTTTCCACCTGCGCCGCGTCTACTATCTCGCGTAGGGCTGCGCAGGATTTTTGCAACTCGGCTTGCTCCTTTTCGTACCCTGCGGACATCTTGGCAAAGCGTTCATCCGTGAGCTTGCCGAGGGCGTTACTCTCAAAGAGCTTTTGGATAATGGAGTCAAGTTCGTTGATCCGGCGCTCCTGCTTTTCAAGCTGGCGCTTCGCCTGCTCCTGCTCGGCGGTTTGCAACGCCATTTTGTTCTCCATGACCTGCCGGATAAACTCGTCCTCATCGTCCTGTGCGTATGCTACGACACGCTGTAAGTTCTGCAGAACAAGCTGTTCTAATACAACGGCGCGTATGCGGTGCGCGGAACATCCTTTGCGCGTTCTGTAATGGGAACAGTTGTAAAATTCCTTTTCATGCGTCCAGCCCGCCGCGCGACAATGATATAGCTTTGCTCCGCAGTCTGCGCAAAATGCAAGCCCCGAAAACATTCCCATTTCGCCCAACCTCGTTGGGCGGCGGCGCTGTTCGCGTATCTTCCGCACAAGCTCCCATGTCTCCATGTCAATGATCGCCTCATGGGTATTTTCAAAGGTGATCTGCTTTTCGGGGGGATTTACAACCTTTTTCTTGCTCTTGTAGGATAGCTTCGTTGTCTTGAAGTTTGTAGTCCGGCCTAAGTAGGTATCTTGATCCAGAATGTCCGCTACGGTATCCGGCACCCAACTGCAAGGGGCGTCCGGGTGATAGAGGTATGTTTGACCTGTGCGCTCAAATCTAATCGTTCCCGGCGTTTTGATTTCGCTCTCCGTGAGTATGCGTGCGATTGTACCCGGCCCATTCCCCTCTAGGCAAAGCTGGAAAATCATTTCCACAACCGGAGCGGTTTCCTCGTCAATGGCAAGATTGCCATCCTCTCCATTGATATAGCCGTAGGGGATATTTGTACTGATGCGCTGGCCGGACATTCCTTTGTTGCGAAACACGGCGCGGATTTTCTTGCTGGTATCTTTGGCGTACCATTCGTTGATGATATTGCGGAACGGGGTGAAATCGTTATCCATCTGATTGTCGCTATCAACGCCGTCATTGACGGCTATAAAGCGAACGCCCATTTCGGGAAAACGGATTTCCGTATATAACCCTACTTCCAGATAGTTTCGCCCAAAACGCGACATATCTTTGACAATGACCGTACCGATGATGCCTGCCTCGATACCCGCAAGCATTTCTTGAAAGCCGGGGCGCTTGAAGTTGGTGCCAGAGTATCCGTCATCTTTGTAAATCTTGTAGTTTGTGATGCCGTGATCCCTGCAATATTTAGTAAGGATTTCGATTTGGTGAGCGATGCTGTTGCTATCGCCCTCGTTTTCATCGTCACGGGAAAGCCGAACATATAGCGCAATGAGCTTTTCAATAAATGACTGCCTATTCATCATAGCCTCCTATCCGGCAGTCACCGTTTCCTGTCTTGTGACATTTATATTATATCAAATGTCAAGAGAAATTGCAAATTTTGTCAAATAAAGTTGCAGTATTTTCTTTTTGCCTCTCTGTCAAGCAGTTTTCTGATTTTTTGGGAAACGGTGACGCCCTCGGAAGCAAAATAGCCTCCCACTATGTAAGTTGTGTTGCCGATCTTCATTTCTGTCTCTATCTTCGGCTGCTCCACTCGGATTGCTTCAGCCACTTTCTAAACACGCTCCTTTTCAAAAATGTGTCTCACCGTGAGACGTATTTCCTACAAAAAATGCGTCTCACGGTGAGACGCATTAAAACGACATATTTCGCACTACCGGGTAGTGCGGTATTCGATATTCACGTTTTAATCAAAGGCTGGTGCAGACGGCGGCGGGCAGGGCCGCTCCATAGGGTTTTTCGTGCCTCCCTCCATTCTGATGGCGGGGCGTCCAACGATGTGACTCATTGCCGACGCAAGTATCATGATTCCCGCAGTCGTTTCGTGGCCTGCTGCCCTGCCGAAGCAGCTTTGCGGCGCTGGTGGTGTTCGCTCCGTCCTCCCGTTGTCCGGCCTCCTTTCCCGGTGGACTTTCCCGGCGCACCCGCCGCCGGCTCGACGATCGCGGAATGTATCTGATCGCCCTATTCAGTTGTGATATGGCAAAGGGCTGTTTCCAGCCCGCAGGAACGTACAACGGCGTTATGCGCTCCTGCGGGCCGGAACACTATGGCCCGAAGTCCTCCGGCGGATCGCGGAACTGAAACTTGAAGATCGCGGCAAAGACGGCGTTTTCTGCGAGATAGCGCAGATCCTCGTCAACATGGCGCTTGATCTGGCCGTACTCATCCTCGTAAGTCTCCAGACAGCGGCTTGCTATGTAGCCTTCAAAATGGCGCAGGATGATATCGGCAGCTTCCGGATCGTTTTGCTTTGCTGCCTTGATGATCGATGTGGGCAGATACTTCATTCTCCATTGCCTCCCATCATTCGACGCAGCAGCTCCAATGCGGAAGCCCGCCGGCGCTGAACCGCGCTGCGCGTCAGATTCAGATTGTGGGCAATATCCGCGTCGCTTTCATTGAGAAAGTAGGCCAAAAGCAGGATGCTGCGCCGCTGCGGGGTCAGCGAAAGGAGCGCCATTGCAAGCGTCTCGTCATGGACGGGTATGACAACGTTGCCCACGCGGAATATAGTCGGCTCCCTCTGCTCGGTAATCAGCGCCTCGATAGCGTCGCACGGAAACGCCAGCGCCGCGTCCGGCAAGTCGTCCAAGGAAACTTCTCTCTGCGCTCTGCTGGCCTTTTTTCGTCTTCCTCGGTTTACAGCGCGGTCAATGGAAATCTTGCAGTACGCCTCAAAAGTCATGGCGTTAAAAAGCTCGTATCTCTCGTCCATCATGTTTTCTTGTTTGCCCCTTTCACTCCCTA
>JAEEUX010000296.1 GCA_016290695.1 Oscillospiraceae bacterium | reverse complement strand
TTCCGGCGGCATATCTTGTCGGAATAACGGTAATAATGTATCTGCCCATCCTTTTTGTTATTGTTTATTCCTTCAACGAAAGTAAAATTAGCTCGGTTTGGTCGGGGCTGTCTCTAAGCTGGTATCGCGCACTTTTCCGCGACAGGGAAATAGGAGAGGCGATACTTAACAGCATTATCCTCGGCATACTTTCTTCTATTGCCGCCGCCGTTATCGGAACGCTCGGCGCCATCGGAACCGTGAGAACGAGGTTTCGCGGCAGGGGAGTGATGGAATATATTGCGACGCTGCCGATGATGACACCCGAAATAATCCTGGGTATGATCTTTCTCGCATTTTTTTCTCTTATCGGTCTGCCCTTCGGCATGACAACGCTGATAATCAGCCATACGGCGTTCAGCATTCCGTATGTATTCATGCAGGTGAAGGCGCGTCTCGCGGGAATGGATAAAGCCTATGAGGAAGCAGCGCGAGACCTCGGCGCAAGCAGGCTTCGCGTGTTTCTTGATATTACTCTGCCGCTCATTATGCCGGCGGTTGTCTCTGGCATGATGCTATCCTTTGCTATGAGCTTTGACGACGTTATAATAAGCGTTTTCGTGACGGGCGTAAAGGTAAACACGCTTCCGATACTCATTTATTCTCAGCTTAAAACAGGCGTTACGCCGAAAATAAACGCTCTTTGCAGCATAATGTTTTTGGTGACGCTCCTGCTCGTTATACTCTCCGCCTTGATAGGCGGCTCTGGAAAGAAAAAGAAATCTTAGGAGGACACAAGAATGAAGAAAACGGTTGTAATCATACTCAGTCTCGCGCTCTGCCTGTCCGTTTTTGCGGGCTGCGGCGGCGAGAAAAAGGAAGCGGTCACGCTGAACCTTTACACCTGGGCCGATATGTTTGACCCCGATGTGCTCACAGCCTTTGAACAGGAAACGGGCATCAAGATCAACTATACCAATTTCGACTATGACGAAACAATGCTCGCCAAGCTCGAATCCACAAAGGGCGGTGAATACGACCTTGTCATTGCGGACGATTACATCATCGAAACTGTTATCTCGGAGGGGCTCGCGCAGAAGCTGGACGCCTCGAAAATCAGCAATATCGGCAATGTCAACCCTCTTTATCAGAGCCAGTTTTATGACCCGACGAACGAATACACCGTTCCTTACGGTTCAGGCGTGCAGACGATTGTTTACGACCCCGCCGCAGTCGGCTTTGAGATAAAGGGCTATAAGGATCTCTGGGATGCCTCATTTGAAAATAATGTAGCAGTTACGGCTAATTACCGCGTTATCATAGGCATGGCCGAGAAGGTTTTAGGTTACAGCTACAATACTAATGATATTGCGGAAATTGACGCCTCAGGCGAGCTGCTTTATGATTTGGCTCCGAATATTCGTCTTATAAAAGATGATAACGTACAGGACGATCTTATTTCCGGCGAAGTTTCTGCAGCTGTTATGTATACCTCACAGGTCACAATGGCTATGCTTGCCAAGCCGGAGCTCAAGGTAGTCTATCCCGAAGAGGGCATAGGCTTCGGCATCATGGGTATGTTCATTCCCTCCGCCGCGCCCAACGCCGACGCCGCGCACAAGTTTATAGACTATATCCTCAAGCCGGAAAACAGCGCGAAATGCTTCGAATGGCTTGGTTATTACTGCACAACTCAGGCGGCTGACTCTCTTATCAGTCCCGATTATCAGGAATTTCTCGTCCTTCCGAGCGAGTTCAAGGCGGATAACATGGAAATGATAGGCAACATCAGCGCCGAAGCCTCAGAGCGTTTAGAGGAGATTTGGACAAAGTTCAAATCCCTCTGCGGGCAATAAGACATGAAAAATCCACTCAGATATCAGATAACGGAATATGACTGCGGGCCGACATCGCTTCTCAACGCTTTGAGTTTCCTCTTTGAACGCGAAGAGCTTGCGCCGGAGATTATCAGAAACATCATGCTCTTTTCGCTTGACGCCTATGGAGCGGACGGTTTTTCCGGCAAGAACGGAACGACGCAGACGGCGATGATGTTCCTTTCTCAGTGGCTTAACGGCTTCGGCAAGACCGGGCGTCTCAGCATTCAAAGCAGCTTCCTCACACAGAGAGAGGTCAATCTGCGCCCGAACAGCCGCATCAGGGATGCCCTTGTTCGCAAGGGCGCGGCAGTGGTGCGCCTCGATCTGGAGAGCTGGCACTATGTTCTGCTTACGGGCATAGACGGCGACGACGTATATCTTTTCGATCCCTATTATATGCCCGGGGAATGCCCGTTGCCCGACGTTCGTTCAGACCTTGAGCATGAATATACCTACAATCGAGTTGTCCCAGTGAGCCGGATAGACTGCGAGGAAATCCATCCATACGCCTTCGGACCCTATGAAACGCGCGAAGCCGTCCTCCTGTTTAACGGGCAAACAATGCTGACAGAGGAAAACACTGTCGAGTACATGATCTAAAGGAATATACGCAGATGGA
>JAEEUX010000295.1 GCA_016290695.1 Oscillospiraceae bacterium | reverse complement strand
TAACCTTCCACCCCTCAGACGCCGCCGCTTCGCGTCGCCGCCAGCTCCCCTTATCCAAGGGGAGCGAAAAGGGTGCCGACCACATCCAAGGGGAGCAAAAAGGGCGCGGCGCACATCATCTCTTCGCTTTTCTCTCTTCACTCTTCACGCCTCTGCCCTGCCCGGGGCACGGTCCGTCAGACCCTCCATGAACCCGTTTATCGCGGGGGACTGGATGTCGCCTGCTATGACCTCCTCGCCGAAAACGAGCAGGTCTGCCACTATGCCCTTTTCGCCGGTGGGGTAATTCAAAATATCAAAGGTATAGCGCGTTGCCTTCATTCCGGCGTATTTTTCGAGCTTGAAGCCCTGCTTCTTCTGCAGGGCGGCGTAATCGGCGTAAACGCCGTCAAACGCGCGCGGGATGACCGCCTCGCGGACCTCGATGGGCTCGGCACCCGTTTCCCAGCCGAGAGCGGCGAGATAAGCCGCCGCGTCCGCGCCCGAACGTATGCGCGAGACGGAGACTTCGCCCGCGCGCGCAAGCGCAATGCCAGCCGCCGCCGCGGCAGCCGTGAAAATAATCACCGCGAGCGCGGCGCCTATCTTTCTTTTGCTTAGCTTTGCCGTTATAACAAACATTTCGCGTCCTCCGTTTGTGACCGTTTTGCCGGACTGCGTCCGGTTTCCTGCTATATAACTATTCCACACCTGAGAAAATATACCAAAAGGAGGCCGCGCCATGCTCATGCGCCTTGACAAAATCTTATCCGCCGCCGGCATTGCCTCGCGCAGCGGCTCAAAGGCTCTTTTCCGCGCGGGCAGGGTGACGGTGAACGGCGCGCCCGCCTCGTCGGGAGCCGGGAAATGCGACCCCGAGACCTGTGAAATCCGCGTGGACGGCGCGCCCGTGGTCTATCGAGAACACTACTACATCATGATGAACAAGCCCGAGGGTTACCTTTCCGCGACGGAGGACGGCCGCGACCGCGTCGTGACCGAGCTTCTCGACCCGAATCTCCGCGCCAGGGGCCTTTTTCCTGCCGGACGGCTCGATAAGGACAGCGTGGGCCTCTTGATACTCACCGACGACGGGGACTTCTGCCACCGCGTAATTTCACCCAAAAGCGGCGTTATCAAAACCTACCTCGCAGAATGCTCCGCGCCCATCCCGGATTTCGCTCCGCGCCGCTTCGCGGAGGGCCTCACGCTCGGGGAGAACATGCGCTGCCTCCCGGCGGAGCTTCGTGTTTCGCCCTCGGACCCCTGCCTCGCGACGGTGCGTTTGCAGGAGGGTAAATTTCACCAGGTCAAGCGTATGCTCGCCGCCGTGGGAAGCCCTGTCGTCAGCCTGAAGCGCGTTTCCGAGGGCGGTCTGAGCCTCGACGAGGCTCTTGCCCCCGGCCAGTGGCGTGAGCTCAGAAAAGGCGAAAAAGAGCTTATCTTGTTAGGAGGCGAGCCTCTTCACCTCAATATATAGTAGTTTGCCCCCGCGAGGGAAACTTTGACATTCTAAAATTGGATGCTTTGAACAATTACCGGCCCTCAAAAAAGTTAGAATAACAAGATTTAGAAAGATGGGTATGCAGTTTTTACAAAGTTTTTCGGGAAGCTTTGGCGGGTTAGTTAATATACATCTACTTTGTTTTGTGCTATCATGGAGCAGTGTTCGAGGGGGAATTATTGCGCGGCGCTTTTGCCATCGCCGCGCCTGCCCTCACAGCATATGGGAATGAAAGGTTCGCCTCATCCGGCGTGCCTGCCAAAGAAAATTTGGAGGTATGACAAAAAATGTCCAGTGTAACTCTTAAAGGCATCTACAAGAAGTATGCCGGCGGCGTTACTGCCGTTTCCGACTTTAATCTTGATATCGAAGATAAGGAATTTATTATTCTCGTCGGACCTTCCGGCTGCGGAAAGTCCACGACGCTCAGAATGATAGCCGGTCTTGAGGAAATCACCGAAGGCGAGCTTTATATCGACGGCAAGCTTGTCAACGATATTCCCCCCAAAGAGAGAGATATCGCCATGGTTTTCCAGAACTATGCGCTTTATCCTCACATGACCGTTTTTGAAAACATGTCCTTCGGCCTCAAGCTCCGCAAGATGCCCAAGGACGAGATCAAGCGCCGCGTCGAAGAGGCCGCTCAGATCCTCGAGATCGAGCACCTGCTCGACCGCCGCCCCGCCGCTCTTTCCGGCGGCCAGAGACAGCGTGTCGCCCTGGGCCGCGCTATCGTCCGTAACCCGAAGGTCTTCCTTCTCGACGAGCCTCTCTCCAACCTCGACGCCAAGCTCCGTACCGCCATGCGTTCCGAGCTTGCCAAGCTTCACCTGAAGCTCGCCACCACCTTCATCTACGTTACCCACGACCAGACCGAGGCTATGACGATGGGTACCCGCATCGTCGTCATGAAGGACGGTATCGTTCAGCAGATTGCCGCGCCTCAGTACCTCTTTGAAAATCCTGCCAACCTCTTCGTCGCGACCTTCATCGGCACCCCCCAGATGAACACCTG
>JAEEUX010000048.1 GCA_016290695.1 Oscillospiraceae bacterium | reverse complement strand
TCCGCCCTCGCGTGACCCTCCACCCCTCAGACGCCGCCGCTGCGCGCCGTCGCCAGCTCCCCTTATCCAAGGGGAGCAAAAAAGGTGCGGCGCGGGGCGCGCCGCCGCCTGAAAGGGCAGCGAAAGCGCCAAGCGCAAAAGGGGCTTGCAGCATACGCTGCAAGCCCTGATAAAATCACCTCGGCGCAACTTTCCGCTGTGCTTTACGCTAACCGGAAGCCGCCGACGAGGGTTCTCAGCTTGCCCTCGGTGTCGCGTACGGCGGCATATTTCACGGTATATTCGCGAGCAGCTCCGCCCTTGAAGCCGAAGAGGAATTTCTCATAGCCCGCATCGGGAATCGACCTGTCGTTATTGAAACGGCGCTGCCAGTCGCGCATTTCCGGCAGGCAGGCGTTCGACGAGGCAAAGAAATCCTTTTCAACGCCGGATATTATTTTGCCGTCGGCAGTGGAATACTTATAAGTCAGGCGGTCGATTTCCGCGAAGTAGACGAACATAACCGTATTCGGGTCGGTAAGAATGAGGTCCTCCCACGCGCTGCCCATTTCGGATGCGCGCTGATACTTGCTTATCTCCTTGATGTAGCCGCGCGCCTTTTCCTCCATTAACTTGCGCTCCGTGATGTTCTCTATGGCGACGTAATAGAGCCCGCTGTCGCCGTTGCGCGCGAGGAACTTTGCCCTGCATCGCAGCCACTGGCGAATACCTTCCTCGTCCTCCATGAGTGTGCAGAGCTCGCACTCGGCTTCGTCGCCTATGTTCTTCAGGGTTTCTCCCATGGTTTTTACTATGGTGCGGTTCCCGAAATCAAGCATTTCGAGATAATTCCTGCCGCTCGCGGAGGCTTCTCTGCCGGTCCAGTTAAACTCGCGGTAAAACGCTTCGTTTGAGCGGACGAGCTCAAGTGTTTCGCCGTTATACTCCATGATGCACACGGCGCCGATAAAGCTGTTGAAAATGAGCGTAGACTGGGTGGTGGGGTCCCAGAATTCCTTCATGCCGCTGGTGCTCGCCTCGCTGAACTGGTCGGCCCTGCTGATATTGCTGCGGTCTATGAGGTTTTCAAACTCGCCGGCGGACATGGGCCTTGCGAAGAAATAGCCCTGCATGTAGATACAGTTAAGGCTTTTCAGGTATTCCGCCTGTTCGCGCTTCTCGACGCCCTCGGCAATTATCGGGATTTTCAGCCAGTGTGCCATGCGGATGACGGAGCTGAGAATATTGCCGCCGCGCGGGTTATCGTCGCCCGCGGAGAGGAAGCGGATATCGAGCTTGAGGATATCCACGGGAACGTCCTTGAGCATGTTGAGCGAAGAATAGCCGGAGCCGAAATCGTCCATTTCGACGGTAAAGCCGAGGTCATGCAGCTCGCGCACGACGCTTATGAGGCGCTGAGAGTTCTGCATATAGGCGCTTTCGGTTATTTCGAGGCGGAGATAAGAGGTGGGGAGCCCGTAGCTTTCCACGAGCTTCTTTATGCGCTCGGCGATATTGGGGACGTAGAGGTCGACGCGCGAGACGTTTACCGCCACGGATATCGGAACGACCTTATCCTTATTCTTCAGCCAATCGCTCATATAGCGGCAGCTTTCCTCCCAAACATATTCGTCCAGCAGGAATATCATGCCGTTTTCCTCGAAAAGCGGGATGAACTTATCCGGAGAGAGGAAGCCGAGCGTGGGATGCTCCCAGCGCACGAGCGCCTCCGCGCCGAGAATGCTGCCGTCGGCGTAATTATACTGCGGCTGGAAGAAAACCTTGAATTCGTGCCGTTCTATGGCGGGAAGCATATCGCGGGCGAGCTTCTGGGCGGCGATGAGACTGTCGCGCATGGCCTCGTCATAATAGCCGATGTGGGTCGAGAAATTGCCCTTCACCGAACGCAGAGCCAGCAGCGCCCTGTCGCACATAACGGCGACGTCGAGCTGGCGGTCCTGAATGCGGTAAACGCCCATGCAGTTTGTTATCTTGAACTTTTCGCTATATGCGGAGAACCATGTGACGACATCCGCAAACAGCTTCTCGGGGTCAGCGTCCTTTTCCTCCATGAGATAGGCGAAATGGTCCGCCGAAAGGCGCGCGCAGAGGCAGTTTTCATAGTTTCTGCGGCGGATTGCGTCGCCTATGCCGCGCAGGATACTGTCGCCCTCCTCGACGCCCATCGTATCGTTTACTATCTTGAAGTTATCTATATCCCAGCGGATGATGACATAGTTTTTATCCGGATTTTCAAGGATGCGTTCGCGCGCATAACGGCAGAAGGACTGCTGGTTGAGAAGGCCCGTGAGCGAATCGTGCTCGGCGGCGTAAAGCTGATTCTCCTGCTGCTGGAAGCGCATTTCAAAGAAACGCTGGTTTTCGGAACGGCGAATATAATCCACGCGTTTGATAGCGTTGCGGGTAATCACGTTCAGGCGATCGCCGTCTATGGGGAGCGAAATTACGCTGCACGCGGCGAGGTCGAGAAGCTTTAGCTCCCGCTCGGTGTCGCCGGGGTTAATAAAGGTGATTATCGGCAAAACTATGCCGTTGGCCTCGTCCTTCATATCCTCCATGCACGCCTCGAGGTCGCCCTCATAATCGGCAAAATCGCATATCGCAAGCTTGTATTCGCTCTTGTAGATGAGGCGCTTCGCGTCGGCAAAATTGCTTACGTCTATGAGATAGAAGCTGTTCAGCGCCGACCAGACCATGTCGAGGAACTCGGGGTTGTCGGATATTACGACTATGCGGCTTTTGTCGTTCGGCTGATTTTCGGCGGAGTCCAGCGAATAGCTGCGGCTTGCCTCCGCAAGGGAAATATACCGCCCCATGCGGCGCTTTGGCATCTGGCGCATGGCGGCGCAGGCGAGCTGGGCGCAGCGGACAAGCTCGCTAAAGGACATCTCGCCCGGAATGGCGGAGGCGAAAGCGCCGCCTATTTCAACGGGGATATCCACGAGCGTCTGCGTGAGAACCCTTTCAAGAAGCTGCCTTGCAAGCTCCTCGTTTTCATAGTCGCCCTCGGTGGTGTCCGAGCTGCTTTTCAGAACGGCGATGCGGTTTTCTCCGAGAGCGGCGGTTATGCCGTCGCCCTCAAGAGCGAAGCGGCAGATGCGCCCCGCGGTATACATGATGTGCTGCGCCGTCTGGAGCCCGCGCATGGTCTTGATTTTGTCCATGTTGGCAAGCTCGAATATCGAAAAGATGGCGTGCTCTCCGGGACCGAGGCTGTTTATGAAAAGGGGCGCTTCGCTGAGAAGCGTTTCGCGCGAACAGAGCATCGTCGCGCTGTCGCATTCCTCCTGCGAAAACTTCGTGCTGTTCATCGTGTTTACGCGGCGGATATAGAAGAAACCCATGACGCTTCCGCTGCTGGCGCGGCGGATAAGGTGGATTATAACGCTTAAAATCTGCTTCTTGCCGCCGGCAAGAGCAAAGACGAAGTTGTCGTAGATCCAGCCGCGACCATGGCGGTATTCGGCGGTGATGCGCTCCTGATCGATGAATTTTTTAAACCGCGCCGCCTCATGCTGGCTCGCGAAGAGCTCGCCGCAGCGCTCCAAAAACTCGCCCAGCGTGTCCGCGCAGAAATCCGTGAAGTCCAGCGAGCACTTTTCTATCGCGCCGGTGCTGAAATCCACGCGCAGCTCGCCGCTGATATAGGGGTGGACGAGCTCCATGAAACGCAGCTCTTCCTGATAGGTGCGTATGTCGGAATCGAGGTTCGTGAGGCTTTCTATAACGCCGATTGCGCGGTAAGCCGCGCCCTCAGCGTCGCGCAGAAGGCTGAAATTCGCCTTTATCCAGAGCTCCTTGCCCTTCGCCGCGCGGACGAGCATGGTGTAGACCCTGCCCTCAACGCCGGTTTGTATGTCGTTCAGCATACGCTTGAGCTCAAGCTCGGATTCCGCGGTGGCGGCTATTTTCTTGGAGATTTTGCCCTCGCCGATTCTATGGATATTCGTCTTGTTCGCGCCGAAAAACTCCGTAAGCTCCGGCGTAACGAAAAGCTCGTTCGTGTAGATGTCGACTTCCCAGATGAACCCGCCCATCTGCTTCGCGGCGATCCTGTACTTTTCCTCGGCAAAGCGAAGCTTCTGCTCGGTGCGCTTCAGCTCCGTAACGTCCGTGACGATGGCGAGGATGCTGCGCGAGCCGTCCTCGTTTCGCCCGATGCAGGAAACGCGCAGATGGTGCCACATGTTGATGCGGTCAGCCACGCGGTAAACCGCGTCGCAGTTTTCGCCGGGCTTCATATTCATGAGCTTGCTCTTTATGCTTACCCAGTCTTCGGGGTGGATGTGATTTATTATCGCATCGTAGGGGTTGCTTGCCTCGGCCTCTATGTGCATTGCGCGGAAAAAGCTCGGGCTTATGTAGCTTATTTTTATGCTTTCCCCGATGTTTGCAAGGACGATGCCGCCGTCCATCTGCTCCATGAGAGTTTTCAGCTGAACCGAGGCAAACGTGGGATCCTCCGGCGCCTTTTCCTCGGCGCCGCCCTTAACGGCGGAGGAAGCCTCCCCGAAGGAGACGGAATACTTGCTCTTTCCGGCGTTTTTCGAGCGATAGAGCGCTTCGTCGGCAAGAAGGTACATCGAGCCGAACTCTGCCGTTTCATTCGCCGCGACGTTTACGCCGACGCTCGTCGTGACGATATAGTTGCCGATGGAGATCTGCACCTCGCTGACAATGCGCTGCGCAAACGCCTCCGCTTCGTCCTCGGTGCAGCTCGGAACGAAGGCCATGAACTCGTCTCCGCCTATTCTGCCGACGATGCTGTTTTTCGCCTTGTCGAAAACGTCCATCAGAATCGCGGCGACCTCGGTGAGCGCCATGTCTCCGGCGACGTGGCCCTTGGTGTCGTTTACGTTTTTGAAATCGTCAAGGTCGATGATGAACATGGCGCTGCTTTTGCCGGGCTCATAAAACTTTATGCGCGAGCGGATGCGATCCTCCGTGGCTTCTCTGTTCAGAACTCCGGTGAGCGAATCGTGATAGGCGAGGTTTTCAAGGCGCTCCTTCTCGCGGTGCTCCTTGTCCGTGTTCGTAACGACAACGAAGAGCTTGATATCCTCGGAATACGGAGAACGCACCATCTGTATCGAGGCGCGCATCCAGCGGATGATATCGCCCGTGATAACGCGGAAATCTATGGCGTCCTCAAAAACGTCTACGGAATAGAGGGCGTTGAGTCTCTGGCTGTTGAAAAATTCCCTGTAGCCCTCCCTGTCCTCGACGTAGATGAGGAAAAGAAGGCTGTCGGTAAGTTCGTCTATAGTGGAGGTTTCCGCGCTGCCGTTTACAAACTCCTTGCCGGTGCCTTCAATAAGCTCGACGCGGTCGTTTGTGAGGTTCGCCTCGACGTAGAGCGTGCTGCTGTTGCGGCGCATAGTAAGGTCGTTCTGCATCTTTTCGAGCGCGAGTTCCTTCTGAATGCGGTCGCTGATATCCTCGGAGGAAATCATGCTGTGCGAGGGCTTGCCCTCGGCGTCGAAAATCGTCGTAAAATCGGCATGGAACCAGCGGTGCTCGCCGTTTATGATGAGCTCTATGTTCGCGCTGCCAGTCTCTGCGCCGCTGCGCATGAGTTCTACGAAATCAAGCAGCGGCTGCGGCGAAAGGACCTTGAAGGAGGGGAAATTCAGGATCGCCTTGCGAAGGTTGGGTATCACGCGGTCGATATGATAAAGCTCCACGACGTTGCCGTAGTTTAAAAGCTCGTCGCGCTTGATGTCATAGCGCATGAGCGATTTTCCGCTCTGCTCAATAACGATGGCGTTTTCGGCGTTGCGCTCGCGAAGCTCAAGCTCCGCGTTCTTCTGAACGGTGATGTCCGCCGCAGTTATCATGACGAGGTCCCTGCCGCTCCAGCGTATGCGCGAAGCCTGCGCGAGAAGCCATTTGTCGCCTACCGTCAGCTCGACGGATTCGTTGTTGTTTTCGTAAATAAGCTTATTTATGGGGCAGAGCTCGCAGCCGCTGTTTTGCCCGCGAAAGGCGAGATAGCAGGGCATGCCATTGCAGTCCTCGCGAGTGAAGGCGCGCATGATATGGTTGGAGTATACCACCTCGTAGCTGAAAGGGTCTATGAGAGCGGTGAGCGTGGGACTCGTATCGAGCGCGGCGACGAAATCGACGGAAAACTCCGCCTCTTCGCCCTTCCTGGACTTGATGAGGTACATCCCCACGAGCTTGAGGACCCACGCGAGGGCATAGATATCCGCCTCGGCAGGAAAAGCCTCGCTCCTGCCGAAATCAAAGCCTATAAAGCCGCGGAAAATGCTGCCCTCGTACAAAACGTACTGGAAAAAGGCGTTCACGCCGCTTTCTACGATTATGCGCCCAGCCTCGCCGGGGAGGGCGGAGGGGTCTGTGCAGATGAAAAAGCCCTTGTCGTTGAAGCTTTTCAGATAGATGTTTTCGCCTTTTTCGTTTCGGACGTAGTTAAAATGGCGCAGCATGCTCTTCTGTGCGTTTACTCCCTCGGCGCACCATTCAAAGGTCCTGCGGCTCCAGGTAAAATCGGGCGAGTTTTCGCCTATGTATGCGCGGCTCGCGCCCAGCCTTTCCCCAAGGAGAGACAGCGCGGCGTTGATCGCCTCCGCCGTTCCCGTTGAAGAGTAAAGCAGGGCGACCATTTCCTCCGCGAGAGTGTTTGTATTTTTGTCAAAAGCCGTTTTCACAGATTATTCCACCCCTTATGCAGCCCGAAAACAGCGCCCTGTCGGGAGCGTTACGCGTGATAATAAAACGCGCCGAGCCACATTTTTGAAAAACGAAATAAACTAATTATAATTATATAACATATATCGTTACTTTCGCAGTCTAATTTTATGGGTTTATTGCAATTTTGTAGGAATTCACAAGGTTGTTTGGGGGCTATCCCCCGGATGCAAGGACAAAACTATACGCGTTTTGTAATATATGCTTAAATAATGCCTTAAAAATTTGTGTAATATTGTGCTAAAGCCGGTAAAAAAATACTTGGAAAATAGTTCCGCTTAATGATATAATAATTAAAAGGTGTAACTGCAGTTCGTCGTTTTTCACTAAGTCCTTGTTTTCGCGGCGCTGTACGCGAATAATCCCTTATACATTATGCCGCGGCATGAACAGGAGAGTAGGCAGCATGGCAGAAAAAGAAGAATCCCGCCTTAAAAGGCTGGAAATGAAGCTTCTCGGTTCCTTTGAAATGGATTCCTCCGACAAACAGCTTGACGAGACTGTTACGCGCTCAAGTAAAACCTGGGAGCTCTTTGCATACCTTGCGCTCAACCGCGCCAGGAAGGTCCCTCTTGACGAGATAATTTCAGTCGTTTGGGGAGAAGGCGGGCGCAACCCCACGAGCGCGCTGAAAACGCTTATGCACCGCTCGCGTTCCGTGGTTTTCGAGCACCTCGGCGAGGGCTTCGACCTCGTGAACTCCTATCGCGGCGCTTACGGCTGGAATCCCAACGTAGTCTGCGCCATCGACGTTGAGGATTTCGCGGAAAGCTGCGAGGCCGCCGCTCTTGCGGGCAGCGACCCGGAGAAGCAGCTTTCGCTGTACAAAAGCGCGCTTTCCCTCTATCGCGGGCATTTTCTCACGAAGCACGAAAGCCCCTGGATAGAGGAATACCGCGAGAAAATGCGCAAAATATTCAACGATGCGCTCTTCGCCTTCTCAGAGCTTATGCTCGACGCGCGCAAATACGAAGAGCTTATCGCCGCGCTCCTGAAAATAACGAGCATCGAGCCGAACAACGAGCGTCTTCACAGCTATATCGTCAAGGCGCAGCTCCGCTCGGGCAACAGCGCCGAGGCGCTTAAATACTATAAGGCGGCGACCGACCAGCTTTACCGCAATCTCGGAATCCGCCCTTCGGAGTATCTGCAGGACGCTTATACGGAGATCATGCAGTCCCACGGCGACATGGAAACGGACCTTTCCGTCGTTCAGACGAAGCTTGAGGAAAGCAGCGAGATGGGGGGCGCGTTCTTCTGCGAGCTCGGCTTTTTCAAGCAGGCGTACCAGCTTGAATCGCGCATCGCGGAGCGCGATGGGACCTGCGTGAACCTCGCGCTCGTGAGCGTTTCCGCGCAGGACGGTTCGCTCCCGCCGCTCGGTCAGCTCGGCAACGTCATGGATAATCTGCTTGAGGTTTTCACCTCGCTCCTTCGCAAGGGCGACGTTATCTCCAAATACAGCGGCGCGCAGTATATCATCATGCTGCCCACGCAGACGGTCGAGGACGGAGAGGCGATAATGCAGCGCCTCATGAGCACCTTCAGCTCCCGCTATCCCCGCTGCCCGCTTACGGTTTCCTACGATATCCACCCGGCTAATATCAAGCTATGAGGAGCGTTCGTGCGGGTTATGTGCCGGGAATCGTGTAATTATATGGAATTAAAAACCGGGCTGCGGCAGGATATCTGCCGCAGCCCGGACTGCTTTGCCGGCACCCTTTTTCGCTCCCCTTGGATAAGGGGAGCTGGCGGCGGCGCGTAGCGGCGACGACTGAGAGGTGGAAGGCAACGAGCGGTCGGCACCCCTTTTTCGCTCCCCTTGGATAAGGGGAGCTGGCGGCGGCGCGCAGCGGCGACGACTGAGAGGTGGAAGGCAACGAGCGGTCAGCACCCTTTTTTGCTTCCCTGAAAGGGGAGCAAATGGTGGGTGGGCAGCGGCGAAGAGAGAAGAGTTGCGGTGCGCCTGCGGCGCGGAATTTGGAATTTGTGTGGGACGCGGGCGGAACCATAGTAATGCATACTACTCTTTACCCTCGACCTCTCAGTCGCCTGCGGCGACAGCTCCCCTTATCCAAGGGGAGCGAAGGTGCGGCGTACTCTAATGGGAGCGGCCGAAACCCTTTTTTGCCCCCCTGAAAGGGGAGCGAAGGTGCGGCGTGCTCTAATGGGAGCGGCCGAAACCTTTTTTGCTCCCCTGAAAGGGGAGCTGGCTCGCGTGAAACGCGAGACTGAAGGGTGGCTGTGCGGGAACGATTTTGATTTTCCTCTTTTTATTGCATATTAGTATGACAGGTTTCTTTCACACTATCTTCCCGAAGCTTTTCGCTCATGGATTTGTCTGCAGAATGCGGGCTGCGGCAGGATATCTGCCGCAGCCCGGAGTTTCGTTTTGTAAGGCGGCGAACGGCGCTTATTCGCAGACCTTTTGGAACGCGAGGCGCGGGGTTCCGTCCTCTATGTAAATCGTCCCGCATTCGGTGAAGCCGTTTTTCGCGAGCACGGCGCGCATAGCGGAGTTCGTCTCATGCGTGTCGATGCGTATGTTCGGGCAGAGCGCCGCGCAGAAGCGAAGCGCCTCGCGCATGACGCCGCGGCAGCTCCCGTCGCTTCCTATGCGGTGTATGGTGCCGTAAGGGAGGCCGTTGAGCCATGCGCCGTCTATGCGGGCGTAGGTCGGGTCGTCCCCGAGGATGAAGGCGAAGCTCGCGACGGGCCTGCCCTCGTTTTCGATAACATATCCGACGCCGCGTTCAATGTCGTTCTCAATGAGCTCCCGCGATGGGTATCCGTTTACCCACTGCACGGTGTTTCCCGTGCGGCGTATGGTTTCCCGCGCGGCGGCGATTATTTCCATGACGGCGTCAAGATCCGCGGCGGTGGTTTTTCTCGTAAGCATGCTTTATGCCTCCGTTTTTGCCAGAAATCTGTTCAGCATGGCGCAAAGCTGGGCGCGGTCAAGCTGAGCGCCGGGGCTGAGATATTTGCTGTCACCGTGGACGCTGCCCTCGACGAGCCCCGTGTCCAGCGCCCAGAGGACGCCGTCAATAAGCTCGGGCGGGCAGTCCGCCATGTCGCAAAAGCCGAGCGCGCGGCGCAAGAGCTCCACAGGAACAGTATCTCCAAAGCACTCCGCCTTGCCGGCCGCGACGGAGTAAGAGTAAATGAGGCCAAGGGCTTCGGCGCGCGTAACGGCGCGCTCCGGCTCAAAAATATCCCCGGCGACAGGCGCAAGAATGCCGAGCTTTTCAGCCCAGCAAACCGGCGAGGCGAACCAGTCTCCGGGGTTTACGTCGCTGTATGATGTTGGGTAATCCACGGCGGGCGAGCCAGCCATGCGCCAAAGGACGGAAATGAGCTGCGCACGGCTCAGACGCGCTTCGGGCGCGAAAACGTGCGCCTGGACGCCGGAGAAGAGTCCCGCGTCGAGCATGGCGTTAACGTCGGCGTAATACCAGCTCTGCTCGGAAATATCGCGGTAAAAATTCAGGCGGCCGAGACTGTCAAGATTATAAATGAAGGCCGTCGTCAGCTCATATTTGCCGCTTTCCTCGTTCTGCCATGCCGCAAAGAGGGTAAAACGGTCGAAATCCTGTTCAGACCAGCTTTCGTCCGGGAAAATGCGGGCGTTATCGGGGATAATTTCGCGTTCGAGGGACTTGTTCGCTATGCGAAGCTCCGTCTCCCATTCGCCGTCCGTCGTAAGCCAGCGCCCGTCGGACTCGCGGCGGACATACCATCCGGCGAGGCGGCAGCCCTCGCGCCAGCAGAGGTTGCGCGTTTTTATAACGTCGTCCGTCGAGTCCTCGTCGTTCTGGTTTTTGTAGATGATAAGCGGCGCGCCGGAAACGGTGAACTGCGTTCTGCGCTCGCCCTCGCCGCCGTTAAGGTCGTAATCCATGCGGAAGAGGTTCGGGCGCCCGATGAGCGCGGAGACATCCTCCTCCTCGGCATATACGCCGTAGCCCTTGATGTAGGGGTCGGTGTATTTATAGGCGTTTACGCGCGTGAAGTCCTGAGAATTGCCCTCCACGGTGTAAAGGAGCTCGTCCGCCGTGCAGAGGACTATGCCGACGTGGGACCATTCCTCGCCCTCGTTGGCGAAGAAGATGATATCGCCGGGGAGGGGGGTATATTCGGCTTTGTCGAAAAACGGGACGCCGAAATAGGGCGCCCGCGCGACGAGGGAGTTCGCGATGACTTTTTTCGGTATCGCCGCCTGCCGCGCGCACCATGAAACGAAGGCGGCGCACCAGGCGTAGCCGTCGCATCCGGCGAAATAGCCGTATTCGGTGTAGTTCTGCTCGCTGTCAATCCCGGAGCCGGAATGATCCCCCTCGTCGCTTTCATGGTAGCCCACCTGCGAGAGGGCGACGTTTACGAGGTCGGCGCGGTAGTTCCCCGTGAGGCTCACGTCGAGCAGGCTTTGGTAGAAGCGGCTCTCGACATAGGAGCGCGTGGGGAGATACGAGGGCATTACGGCCTTTGCCGGGGGAACGGCGGAAATGAGCAGCGCGGCGGCAAAGATAAAAGATAAAACACGTTTTAACATAAACAAATGGTTTCCTTAGCGCAAATTATTGAAAAAGGCGTTTAAATCCGGGGCAGACCGCAGACAAAACGCCTGCGAGGGGTCCGTTTGAAGGCGCTTAAAGCTTGAAATCGTCCTCCGATAGACCGAGCGTGGAGGGCGCGACGGGCGCGTCGGGGACTCTTTTCAGGGGATCGTAATCAAAACGGCGGCATTTACCCCATGGCTTTACGATGCCCTTTTTTTCGCAAATCAGGGAATCGTCGTCCACGCGGGCGCCGTGAGAGCAGTAAGCGCAGCTCGGCTCGATCTTTTTGTTGAAAAGCATGATTAATCCACCCTTCTCCAGTGTTAAATGGCGAAAAACGGAGTTTTTGCGGGCCTGCGCCGTTTTGCGGCGAGGCTTTTATAATTATACAATATTATCGCCGCTATTTCTACTGTTTTTTATATTGAAATGAATGGAAAAATGCAAAAAAACAGACGCGTGAGCGCCGCCGCGATAAGGCCCTGAAGGAATTTGCCCGCGGCGCAGCTTTTGCCGGAAAGTCCGGCGACATAGAGGACGGAGGCGGTTTGACAGTGTACGGAAAGCCCGCCCCAGCCCAGCAGGAAGGCCGCCGCGCCGAGCCTCGCGGGAAGGGGAGAAGCGCCGCCGCGCAGCGCGAGAACCCCGCTCGTGAGCTCAAAAAAACCCGTGACTATGCTCTCCGCCGCGCCCTCCGCGCCGAGAGGGGAGAGGAGCGCCGCGACGGGGTGGGCGACGAGCGAAAAGAGCCCCGCCTCGCGCAGGAGAGCCAGCGCCACGGCGAAGAATACGACGAAGCCGCATATCCCGACGAGGGACGCCGCCGCGCCCGTCACGGCACCGGTAAAGGCTTCGGAAAAGGCGGGCGACGCGGTATTTTCCCGCGTCTTTGGTATTTCCGTCTGTGCCCGTTTCCGTCGCGGGAGCGAGAAAACGAAGCCCACTATCAGCGCGGCGAGTACGTGCGTTATAAAAAGCAGCAGGCCCGCGCCCGTGCTTTCAAATACCCCCGCGCCCGCCGCGCCGAAGATGAACGCGGGGCCGGAATTGTTGCAGAAACGCAGGAGACGGCGCGCTTCGTCAGCCGTGCATTCCCCGCGCTCATAAAGCTGCGAGGCCGCCCGCGCGCCGACGGGGTAACCGCCGACAAGTCCGAGCACAAGGGGCGCGGCACAGCAGCCGGGCAGCGTGAATAACGCCCTCATGAAGGGCTGGGCAAGCTTTGCCGTTTTTGCCGCAAGGCCGAGCTCCACCGAGAGAGACGCCAGAACGAAAAACGGCAGCAGCGACGGGATAAGCACCCTCGCACAGAGCGAGAGCGCCTCGCGTCCCGCCTCCATTGCCTCCTCCGTGCGCCAGACGAGCGCCGCCGCGAAAACCCCGGCCGCGAGT